>DASXVS010000068.1 GCA_036504095.1 Armatimonadota bacterium
GGAGGTGCCAGTCTGCTATGCCGTTTATGTCCTGCCGAACGTGGAGCGTCAGGCTGGGATCGTTGGGGTCTATGGCTCCGAGGTATGCCTCGATTCGGTTGATCATTCCCTCGTAGCGCTCCGCATCGATAACGCGTTCCGCCGATGTGAGGGGGCGGAGGGTGTACGCCATGCCCTTGCGCTGCCATTTTGCCCCATTGAGGTATCCAGATGCCGCCAGCACGCGGCTGAACGGGGTATTGCGGCAAAGCACCGCGTAAGGCGTCTTACTTGCCGCGTAACGCTTGTCCAGATTGAACGTGTAACCGGTTTGCTTCCCAAGTTCCGATGCCAGGCTGCTGAGCGTCAGGCTGGACTCTTCGATGGTGACCGTTTTCTCGGCGTGAAGGATTACGACATTGGGGTTGGGGCGAACGGGCGGGGGCGGCTTCGTGTCTGAATGGGCCAACTGGGTGACGGCGCCGGCGGCGAACCCTGCAATGGCAACCCCCGCGAATAACGCGCATGGTTTCATCTAATCTCTCCTTGAGCGTGAGCGCGGCCCGAAGCCGCACTCACGCGGTGCGGGATGCAACTACGGGTTGACGTGCGAGTGGACAAATCGAGCGTCGGCAGTATTGTTGCCCTTGGCGTATCCGCTGTTCGAGGTGACCGACGGATCGGGGTATGATGAGGAGGTGATCGTCGTATAGAGGTCTGCGATGTATGAAATGGTACTACCACCGAGTGTGCCGGTTCTCGTCACTGGGTTGGTATATCCAGTGGGAAGCGTACCGTCGTAGTAGTTAACTGTGACTTCGCCGGTGCCAGATGCAGCCGCCGTGAGCGTGGAGAGGGGGGTGATGCCTGCTATTGCCTGCGCGCCTCCTGAAGTATTGTTGTGCGAAGCATATGAGTAGCGGCAGATGTCTACGTTAAGGGTGTTTCCCAGAGGCGCGCCCGAATAAGACAAATCATCTTTAACCCACGAGATACTGAAGGTGTCCCCAAGGTGGCTCGTCGCGTCGGCAATTGCGGTCTTGGTCGTTCCATACACCTGAGTCATTCGCGTTTCGCATTCGGCGTAGGCGTCGTTTACACCCTTGCCTGCTATATCGATGTCTCCACCGGCTCCTCCGCTGCTCGGGGATCCCGAGCTTGACACTCGCGAATCGAAGTTGAACTCATACCAAGCGACCGGGCCAAGGTCGGCGGAATAGGGTCCAGTCACTGCAAAGGATCCACTGCCGGTGCCGGTCGCGTGCGTAATGGTTGGGTCGCCGTCAGACGTTACGCCATTAACTGTCACGGGGTTCCAGTGCCCTGTAACGAAGGTGAATGAGGTCCAACCAGAGCAGACTTCGTATCCGCCAATATAGGCTCGCACCTGTCCAGTGCAGTGTCCGGAGCCGGTGATAAAGACCCCGGCTTTGCCTTCGATGTTGGTTATGCCGCTGGTGGCGGAAAGCGACGCGTTTCCGGATGGCGAGCAGGTCATCTGGAAGTTGATCTGTACTTGGCTGGCTTCATTTCCGTTCTCGTCATAGGCGGTGAATTCCACGTAGTACCGGCATCCACCGTCAGCAATCAGCACGTTCCCGGCGGCGGGACTAACTCTTGTGACATCAATCCGCGATTCGTCCGCCAGCGCGCACGGAAGCGGAGCGCAACAGACGAGGAGGAGGGTCAGGCCGCGAGCCGACGCCGCGCGGGGGGGGTACAGTGCGTGCATAGATCGAGCCCTTTCGTGTTGTGCAAGGAAGTTGCTAGTGGCGAGGACGCCATTGTCCGCGTTGTGAATCGATATATAGCACGTCGTGTTAAATCCGGCAAGTTTATTTTGAACGGTCCGTCATGACGAAGCCAGCCGCGCGAAATGGGCCTCCGCCCTGAAACCCGTGATGGAGAAGATGGGAATGCTGCCAGGGAAATGAGGCAATGAGGAAACGGGGAAACGAGGCGATGGGAAATGAGGGAATTAGGAAACTGCTTCGGTCTGGTAATTTCCCAGTCTCCTCAATTACCCAGTCTCCATTTCCTCGTCTCCCCATTTCACTCCCATGTGGTTACACCACGAATCGGAGGGGGAGTACGTTCGGGATCAGGCCGGCGTCCGCCGCGCGTCCCAGGAACAGCTCTATGGTCTTCCGGCCCTTGTCGCCCATGTCCAGCGTCCAGTCGTTGACGTACATGCCGACGAAGGTGTCCGCGGTCTCGGGGTCCATGTCGCGCGCGAACTGCATCGCGTGCCGCACCCCTTCCGCGCGGTGGTCGAGGCCGTACGCGATGCTGTCGTGCAGTACGCGGTTGAGGGTGTGCTGCAGGTCGGCCGGCAGATCGCGCCGGACGGTATTGACCCCCAGGGGCAGGGGAAGCGCGTACTGCGCGTGCCACCACTCGCCCAGATCGACGACCTTGTGCAGCCCTTCGCGCTCGTGCGTGAGCTGTCCCTCGTGGATAAGAAGCCCGGCGTCCACACGTCCGGCCTTAACCTCGTCCATAATCCGGTCGAACGGCACGATGGTCTTATTGGCGGTAACGCCGTTGTCGGCCAGGTAGAGGTCAAGCGCGAGCGCAGCGCTGGTCATTTTGCCCGGAATGGCGATCGTCTTGCCATTGAGGGACTGGATGCCGGCCGGCTGGGGCGTTACGATCATCGGGCCGTAGTTATCGCCCATGCTGGCGCCGTGTGACAGCAGGTCGTACTTATCCGCCACATAGGCGTAGGCGTGGACCGAGATGGCGGTGATGTCGAGCCGGCCTTCGGTTGCCCACTGGTTGAGGGTTTCGATGTCCTTGAGAATGTGTTCGAACTCGAGGCCGGCGAGATCGATCTTATGCTCCGCCATACCGTAGAACATGAAGGCGTCATCGCTATCGGGGCTGTGTCCGAGGGTTATCTTACGTGTTGTGGTTTCCATATCGCTTTCGTTAGGCAGGAGTCGCGTTGCGCTCGCCATGGACTGTGAGGGCCATCAGGAAGGCCAATCCCATGATAACAGCCGCCGCCAAGTAGGGACGACCGGGGTCCAGGCTCAACCCGCCGGTGACCTTCCCATACAGCAGGCCGCCCGCCAGCGGACCGGCGATGCGCGCCAGGCCGCTCATCCCCTGGCTAGCGCCGAGTGTGAGCCCCATCTCGTTCGGATCGGCCCGCCGGCTGATCAGACTGGTGAGCGATGGATTCACGAAGCCGCTTCCAAACGCCACAAGAGCGAGCGGAAACAGGAGGACGAATGTGTTGGATATGAGCGCCATGCCAAACATGCCGGCCGCCAGTGAAAGGGTTCCGCCGGCGACGAGGATCGTCTCGAGGTTCTTGCCCTTCAACCGGCGGATCGCCCAACCCTGGATGAACGCCATCAAGAACCCGATGTAGGCGAAATACGGCCCGGTGCGGCGCGCCGCGACCGCTGCGTCCACGCCCATTCGGTCCTTCAGATACATCGTAAGGGTTGTTTCGAGGATGGCGAACGCGAAAGTCGCCACGAAGACCAGCACGATAAGTTTGCCCAGCAGCGGATTCGTGAGCGTTCGCGTGATGGCCGACACGCTGAACGTTCGGCCCACGGGCGCGGAATCGGGTTTGCGGCTCTCCGGCAGCGCCTTGTACGCCCAGATCCAGTTGCCAATCGCCAGCGTTCCGGCGGCGATCGCCGGCCAGTGGAAGCCGTAGCGTGCGAGCACACTGCCGATGACGGGGCCGAAGATGAAGCCCAGGCCGAACGCCGCGCCGATCATGCCCATTCCCTTGATGCGGTCTTCGGGAGTGGTAATATCCGCGATATAGGCCTGCGCCGTTGAGATATTTCCGCCCGAGACTCCGTCTATGGTTCTGGAGAGGAATAACAGGACCAGGCCAACGGGCAATCCCCACAGCCACGGCAGATGGTGTTCGGTGAAGATGGGCCGGTCCGCTATGGCAAGGACAACATAGCCCAGAATCGTGCCGCCGAGGCTGACGAGAAGGACGGGGCGGCGCCCGATGCGGTCACTCCAGCGGCCCAGAATGGGCGCGAAGATAAACTGCCAGAACGAGAATGTGGCCATCAACCCGCCGATGATGGCCGGCGAGGCGTGGAACGTGTCCGCATACAGGGGCAGCAACGGGATGATGATCCCGAAGCCGATCAGGTCGATGAACACCGTCAGCACCAGCAGGTGAATGGCGGGGTTCATCGTGGATTTGTGTTCGCTCATGAAGTCCTCAGGCCAAAGGGAGGCGCGCGGAAGTCGGCGCACGTCTCACCATTCTAAACGCTGCGTATCCGACATAGCAACGCCTCGAACGGCCCGATGGTTTCGTCGCGGGGCGACGCGGCGTGGATTCGCGCGCGGCAGGTTCGCCCCGGCCGCGCGGCAAGCGGTATCATGAAATTGAACGCAAAGCTGCGGGGCTCCGCTGCAATGCCTGGTCGAACCGGATAGGGAATCGCCAACTTGAAACACCTGATTTACATCGTCATTGCGGCAGCGGCCCTGGGAGCGTTGGCATTTTGCGACCAATGCGGGGTCGCGGGCCGCGCGCTGGCCGCCGCGGACGCGTTGGCGCCAACCTCACCTCCCCCGGACCTGGTTATCGATTTTCTCGGCGCGTCCAGAGGATTCGTCGAGCCTTGCGGTTGCGTTACCGGCCAGTATGGCGGCATCGCGCGCTGGGCCACGTTTTTGAATCAGTCCCGGAAGGAGAACCCCGCCGAGCTGGCCCTTTTCGCGGGCGGCGTCCGCGTCGGGAAGGGAGACGTCAACGACCAGCAGACCATCGCGCTCTGGAAGGGCTACACGGCGATGGGCTTCAACGTGGCGACTGTATCCTCCGAGGACCTGCCGGACGTGGAGGCGATGCCCGCCGCCACGCAAGCGCTCCTGTCGCTGGCCAACGTCACGAAGATGAACGGAACGGCCATCGCGTCGCCCGTCCAGTACAAAACCGTGACCCTGCGCTCCGGCGCGAAGGTGGTCGTGGCCGTGATCGGGTTGCTGGGTGTGTCGCCCTATGGCACTCCGCCGAACCCCGACAATTCGCCGGCGGAACTGCCGTGGAAGGTCTCCAGCCCCGCCGCGGCGCTCAAGGCGCTGGTGCCGGAGGTCCGCAAGAAGGCCGACATCGTGGTCGTTATGCTGTCCGGCACGCGCGCGCCGGCGCGGCAGTTGGCGAAGGATATTCCGGGAATCGACATCATGATCGCCGGGCTCGAGGGGAACGTGGATCAGGTCGTGGAGTATGTTGGCCCGACCGCGCTCGTGCAGAATCCCGACCGCGGGCGTTTCGCGGGCCACCTGGGCATCACATTGGACAAGGCTAAGCGCCCGGCCGGGTACACGTTGAAGGTTGTTCCCATGGACTCCCGGCTTCCGGACGACCCCGAAATGGCCCAAATCGTCCAGGCCTACCGAAGCCGGCTGACGGTTCCGGCGCCCGACTCGACGCCGCTACTCGAATCGTTCGCCAACTCGCAATGGGCCGGCTCCTTCGTGTGCGCGTCGTGCCATGAGAAGGAATTCGCGCAGTGGAAGCTGACCAAACACTCCGTGGCGATGGTGGCGCTTGAGAAGAAAGATGGCGGGCAGCCCTCGCGGCGCATCGACTGCGTTCCGTGCCACGTGGTTGGCTATGGCAAACCGGGCGGCTACGTGATCGATCTGCCGCGCGCGGCTCTGCGGGGTGTCGGGTGCGAGGACTGTCACGGCGCCGCCGCGGAGCACGTCAACGCCCGCCAGAAGGGTGTAACGGATACATCGAAGCTCATCCGCGTTCCCGTTAAGGCCGATTGCGTGACGTGTCACAACCGGGATAACAGCCCGAACTTCGACTTCAGGACGTACATGAAGCGCATCACCCACACGTTGGCCGCGCCCGCTGCGTGATCGGCGGCACAGGCTTCCGCATCAGCCGGGATGCGCGTCACGCCCGCGAGAGCCCGTAATCGCACATGTCCACGCGGATGAATTCCGCCATCAGCGGGTCGCGCTCGTGCAAGGCCTTCCAGAGGTCCTGGGCGATACGGCGGTAACTGGCGTGTCCCTGTTTTCCTGAGCGGAGGCTGATGAAGTGGTGCAGCTCACGCAGGTTCCAGGTGAACAGGACGCGGACCCTGCTGGCGAGGGGGAGCACATAGGACGCCGCGTCACGGTCCACCGGGACCAGTGTCTGGTAGGCATTCGACGCGCGTTCCATGCACTCTGCAAAGATGTCTGAGAGGCCGAACTCGGCGATTTCCGGCGGCGTCGAGTATCCCCAGGCGTCCGTTAGGCGCTGGCGGCTCTGGGTGGCCATACGGTGGCGCTGGATGTCCCGGAACGCGCCGAAATCCAGGGTGATTTCAAACGTGTAGTAGAGGTGCTCGAGCGCGCGGATCGGCTGGTCGAACCGCGCCCGAAAGCCGCCGCTCTCCTCGCCGCGAACGGCGACCTCGATGATCTCCCGTCGCTTTTCGGGGCCGAGCGCTTCGACTGCCTGGCGGACCTCCGCCCACGGCCGTTCGCTGTGTTCATAGACAAGCGCGGCCGCCAGGTCGAGCTCCGGGTTTGCCGGGCCGGACACCAGTGATACGTGGTCGCCCTGACACGACACCGCGCCGCCCGCCGACGGGCCAACGGCTTCCGCAAGGGAATCCAGCGCCTCGCCCGATTCCACAAGATAGGGGCTTCGGGCAGCATATTTGATGAGGGTCGGCACAACGATCTGGGCCTCGCGCTTCATCGATTCGCCGAGGTCGCGGCACTCCTGCAAGGGGTGCGACATCAACTTTGCGAGAAGGTGCTCCAGCGTGCGGGCGTTGGCCGTGATGCCGATGTTGGTTCGCGTGGAAGTGGGAAGGATGTACCTCAGGACGTCGCATGCGGCTGCCTTGCACGCCGTATCCCACCCTCGTTGCGACTGTTTCTCGGTGCGCGGGCGGCGTTTTCGGACCTCTTCGATGACGCCCGGCATCAGGGACGCGTAGGTTCCCAGGAGGAAGCGACAGGCTTCCCGGTACACGGTCGAGTCGGCGAAGCATGGAGGCGCATAGTAGCGGTCTTCGTCAAAGACGACGTAGCGGGTGGATTTTTCCGTGAAACTGGCGAGCCGCGCGTCCTCAATGACCTTGCTGGCCAGAATGCTCACGTCCTCCACCGCGAGGTGGACAACCGCGTGTTCCGCCACCGACGAGTGCCCATAGCCGACGACCCATTTCTCGTGGAACTCGCGGGCTTTCTCCCTCGCCCGAGCCAGATCGACGTCTTCGGTCTCGCCGGCCCCGACCGCGATATCGCCGTCTTCCGCGAGTTTCGCCAGGTTCTCCCGCAGGCCGCCGGTGCTGCGGCTGTAATACGCGAAGAGAACGGCAACCACTTCCTCCGGCAGGTTCCGCAGCGCAAACACCGGCCGGTCCAGGTTGGTCACATAGGGCGTAAGTGTGGACGTGTCCATCATGTCTACATCACCGGCTTCGGCAGTTCAAGTGCGGTTTTATGGTCGGCCGTGATCGCGCACACGCGGAATCGGCGGCCTTCGGGGAACGTGATCGATTTGAGCGATTTCCCGGCGTCAACGGGGAGTTCGTATATGTAGAGGTAGGCGTGTGACCCGGCGTCGTCGCCCTTCACGGAGCGTCGGTAGGTGCAGGCGAGGCCAACGGTCTCGCCGTGCTTCGGCCCATCGGTCCAGGCGCTGAACTGGAGCGGGACATCGGCGGAGGAACCGTCCGCGTAATTGAGGCGGAACGTCCCCGAGGAATCCTGGGTGGCGGCGCCGAGGATGAACAGGCGGTTGTAAGCGCCCACTCCAACGGGGAGCGTCTGGCCCCGGGACAGGATGAAGTTGCGGTCGCCGTCGCGTTTGGGTGAGAATCGGAACGGAATCCGGCGGGTGCTGCGGGCTCCAATTGTGTCAACGGGACCGAAATACCCGGCGGGGTAGAGCACCGGCGCAACCCCGGGCGGGTAGGGGCCCTGCGGAGCCGACGACATCTTGAGCGGAGGCTGAACGTCCGGCGGGAACTGCTCGCCCGGGTATGTGAAGCCATCGGCGAAATCGCCATCCCCCGGCTCGCCTTCCGAGGCCACACCGTCCACGTCAAACAGGCCCGTGAGATCCACGGGACGCAGGTTTCCCCCCACGATATTCACGTAAGTGAGACTGGTGTCGAACCCGGCGGTTCCCGGCAGGGTAGAGATCCACTGCTTGCCATCCCAGACGTCCACGGTGAAGACGTATGCGCCGGCGGAGGTGGGCGCGGTGGCGTTCATATGGACCAGCGTTTCCTCGCCCGGTTTCAAGTCGTTCGGAATGGCGGTTTTCTGGCTGTCCCACAGCGCTTCGGTGCCGTCCCAGTAGAACCAATGGTAGCCGACCTTGAATTCGGACGCTTTCCAGGTAGTCGGCCCGATGTTGCGAACGGCCGCGCGAACGTCCAGATCCGTCCCCGCCGGCCACGATGGAGGCACGCTGCTTCCAAACGGGAAGTGCGCCACTTCCAGCAGCGGGAGGATATTGGCGGCGCGACGCACGGGAGCGCCGGGGCCTTCCAGGACGGGCAGAGGCTGTCCGGCGAGAACCACATCGAACATCAGCGACACCGGTACAGGCGCGTCTGCCGTTGACTTAGCCGGTGAGATGGTCAGCGAGACCGCCTCGCTCATCCCGCCCGGAGTTACCTCAGCGGCCATGGGAGCGCTGACGCCGGTCCCCAGCCCGGTGTCACCGTTCTCCGAAACGAGTTTCCAGGAGATGGCCGTACCCTTTGGCCACGTTGCCGGGCCGTCATTGCGGACGACGATCCGGCAGGTCGACCCGGCGCCCGCCATCAGGTAGGGCGACGCGTCGCAAGTGATCAGGCGCGCTTCGGGCGCCGGGGGTGTGCCGACGGTAACCGGTATCACGGCGGCTGGCGCGGCGAACGGTGTGAAGGCGGGCGTGTTGGGCTGGAATGAAGATTTGAAGAACTCAATCCGGAGTTCGTACTTGCCGTCCGGCAGCGGCGTCCCATCCTGCCTGGCGGTCACGGCCGCGACGGGGACCGTCAACAGGCCCATGACGGGGACCTTCTGCATCACCGGCAGTTTGGGGCCTTCCTCGATCAGCTTGCCGTCCTGATACCAGGAAGCGCTGAAGCTGATATTACCGCGGCCCCACTGTTCCAGCGAGCCGTTCTGAACCACGATTTCGATGGGAATGACGGATTTGGGAAGCATGATCTCGGGCGCGTTCACGCGAAGCGCCTGGGTGACCAGGCCGGATTCGCCGCGAAACTGGAGCAGTCCGGCCATCGTCTCATCCTGGTCGCGAACGCCGTAGTCCCGCGTGGGGGCAACGGCGGTGCCATGCCCGAAGTCATTCCATGATTCGATGATGATCCAGTCCGTGGACCCCTTGAACAACGTGCGCCAGTCATCGATCATCGTGGTGCCGGCATTGCGAGACCGCACGATTGGAGCGGGGCCGTCAAGGCCGGAGTCGTTGTAGCCGGGTCCGATGGACGCAATGGAAATCGCGCCATCGCGGTTGACGTTGAGGCCGTGGCTTTCGTTGAACGTGGTGTAGGCGTCAAGCGAGCCGATGAGCGGTTTCCAGTCGGCCTCGGCGATCCAGAGCAGCGACCGGCCAAAATCCGCGCGGAACTGAGTGTTGCAGTAGTCATGCAGCGCGGGAGAGACGCCCTTCAGGCCACCCGCGGAGCCAACGCTCAGGATGCAGGCGGGGCCGCCGGGTGTCTGGACGAGAGCCCGGAATTCCTCGGGGACATGCCGGAAGAACCGCTTGATGCCGTTGTAGAAGGCGGCCTTGCCGGCGGCGGTGGAAACGTCCAGCGGGTCCGCGGCGGAGCCCAGAGAGGCCGTGTCGAAGAACATCCCGATGAGCGGGTAGTCCTCGTGATCCCTTTTCAGTTCCACCAGGGCCTGCGTCATGCTGTCCAGGCCCGCGGTGGCGTATCCGTTCAGCGCGGCGGTGTCTGCCCGGAAGACCGGCAGAGCGACGTCGATCCCGGCGTGGCGCATCGTTGTGAGGTTGTCCCGGTGCCACATAGAGTGTCCGTAGCCGAACCACGGGCCGATTCCGACCATCGGGCGGACGGCAAATACGGATTCGCCCTGGGGCCCGCGTGTGGGGAGTCCGGCGGGGAGCGGTTTGCGCGTATCCGCCTGGTATCCGTAGAAATATCGCGTCAACGCGAAGCGCTGAGGCGTGGGGGAAGCTGCGTGAGTGGAGACGGCGGCTAAGATGGCGGCCGTAAGCGTCAGACCGAGGAGACGGAGTTTCATCAAACGGGACTCTCCCTTGCGGGGCGCGATATCCAGGCGCCGGCAAAACATCACAATTCAGGTGCTCCAACCTTGCTGTGAGGCAACCGATGGATGACACAATGGTGCATCCATTCTAGACTAGTTTGGACAAGGGGAGCCGGGTGGACGTCCACCAGCAACCCGATATAGCGGCCGGCGCGCTTATCCGTCGTCCGGCCGCGCTCTCATACATACAGAGGAGCCCGATATGGACCCATCGCGCCCTGCTGCAAATGTCTGGACTGTCAGGCGCAAACCGGTTGACATCCAGGGCAGACTGATGATCCGTCTGGATTTTCAATTGGTGGACTGGGAGATCACGGTCCATCACGCCATGTGCAAGACGGTTGAAGAGGCGGATGCGGAGTGCAGCCGCCTTCATTCCGACATCTCTCAAATGCTGGACGGAGCCTTCCGAAGGAAATACCGCATCGCTCACGATCTTCGAGGCGGTTTCTGAGGCGGCAAATTCGAAAAGGGGCGGTCCATTCGGGCCGCCCCTTTCCCATGAAAAGCGGGCGGCGGTGGGTACGGCGGCCTCACTCACGATCATGTGCCGGCGGGCTTTGACCCCCTCACGGCGCAAACGATAGAATGTCGTAGGAACCGCGCTCCCGCCGGTTCCTTCTTTGTATGTGGGCGGCCGTTCGGGGCCGGCGTTTCGGAGTTGTGACAAACCATGTTCCTTTTCGGCGGTCAGAAGGTCCTGCCCAACGGGCATCTTGAAATCGGCGGCTGCGATGCGGTGGCGCTCGCGGCGGAGTTCGGCACTCCCCTGTATGTGCTGGACGAAGACGCCGTTCGCGGCCAGATGCGAGATTACGTACGGTCCTTCAACGAGCTCTATCCCACGACCGTGGCCTATGCCGGCAAGGCGTTCCTCACCACCGCGATGGCGCGAATCGTTGAGCAGGAAGGCCTGAACCTGGATGTCGCCAGCGGCGGGGAACTCTACACGGCGCTGAAGGCCGGTTTCCCGGCGGAGCGCCTGGTTTTCCACGGGAACAACAAATCCGACGCGGAACTGGCGATGGGCCTGGACGCGAACGTCGGGTGCTTTGTGCTGGACAATTTCCACGAACTGGAACGGCTGGCGGACCTCGCGGCCCAGCGCGGCGCCGTGGCGCGCGTGATGATCCGCTGTACCCCCGGCATCGATCCGCATACGCACCGCCTCATCCGCACGGGCCAGGAAGACACGAAATTCGGGTTGAGCGTGAAGGACGGCGCGGCCCTCGAAGCGGCCAGACGCATCTGTGGCGCGCCTTCGCTGACCCTTGAAGGGTTTCACTGCCACCTGGGTTCCAACCTGATGGATGCTTCCTCGCATGTAGAGGCGCTGGACGTGATGGCGCGCTTTGTCGCCGAGACGCAGCGCGAACTCGGCGTTGAAGTAGGCCGGCTGGACCTGGGGGGCGGCCTGGGCGTCCGCTATCTACCGGAACACGCGCCGATCTCCGTGAAGGAGTTTGCCGCGAAGGTCGTCGGAGCGCTGGTCGAATCGCTCGATCGCTATGGCGCCGGACGGCCGCATCTCGAACTGGAGCCCGGGCGCAGCATCGTCGCGGAGGCGGGGACAACGCTCTACACCGTTGGCGCGGTTAAGGAAGTCAGCATCCCGGAAGCGCCCGGCAAGCGCATCTACGTTGACATCGACGGCGGCATGAGCGATAACCCGCGGCCGCAGTTGTATGAAGCGCGGTACCACGCCTTTCTCGCGGACGCCGCCGGGTCGCCTGCCGATACCACGGTGACGATTGCCGGGAAGCATTGCGAGACGGACATCCTGATCTGGAACGTTGTGATGCCCAGGCCGAAACCGGGCGATCTGCTTGCCGTGCAAACGACCGGCGCGTACAACTATGCGATGGCGAGCAACTACAACCGACTCACGCGGCCCGCGGTGGTACTGGTGAAAGATGGAAGGGCCGACGTCATCGTTCGACGGGAGTCGCTGGACGACCTGGTACGGAACGACTTGATTCCCGACCGGCTGAAGTCGGCGTCCTAGAGCTGCGGCGGCTCGCACCTATTGCAGCCCGGGTCTCGGCGCCGGGCGTTTTCCGGTGACTATGCGCGTCCTGTTCGACCCCAATCTGGAAGCTAGCCTGCGGGCCATCGGCCGGGCGGCCGATGACGCCGGCGCGCGCGCATGGGTGGTCGGAGGCGTCGTACGGGACGCGTTGATCGGGGCGCCGATCACGGATATAGACGTCACCATCGCCGGCGATGCGGAGGGTGTGGTCCGCCGGCTGGGCGTGGAATGGAATGCGGAGTTCGAGCAACACGACGCGTTCTCGACGGCAACTCTGACAGCGCCGGGAACTCCGAGAGTAGATGTGGTCCGCGCGCGAAGAGAGACGTACGCGCATCCGGGCGCGCTGCCGGACGTCGTTCCCGCCGGCATCGCCGAAGACCTGGAGAGGCGGGACTTCTCGGTCAACGCCATGGCCGCCGATCTCAGAGCGGACTGTTTCGGCGAAATGCTCGATCCGATGAATGGGAAGGGCGATCTGGAGCGTCACACGCTCCGGATTCTCCACGCGGGGTCTTTCGCAGACGATCCGACGCGCCTGTTCCGCGCGGGACGGTACGCGGTGCGGCTCGGGCTGGAGCCGGATGCGGCGACGGACGAGGCGGCGGCGCTGGCGGTTCGCGACGGCGCTTTGGGGACGATCTCGGCGGATCGCCGCCGGCGCGAAGTCGAATTGATGCTGGGTGAGCCGCGTTGGGCGGATGCGATCGCATGGCTCAACCGTTGGGGCGTGTGGGAGGGCATCGCGCCTTGCTGGATGCCGTGCGCGCCCATGCTCCGGCGGGCGGACGTGGTGCGGGCCTGGGCGCTTCGCAGCGTGGGGGAAGGTACGTCGGAAGCCGCCGATTTGCGTTGGCTGGTGCTCCTGGCTGCAACGATGACGCCGGTCGCCGAGGTTATGGCGGTAAAACCGGCCGAGTTGCGCCTTGTTCACAGCGTGTGGAAGGCCATTGAGTCCCTTTCAGACGTGGACGGTCCCGCGTGGTGGCGCCAAATGGACGACATGCCGATGATCGCATTGCTGGCGGCGACGGCGTTGTGCGGAAGCGATTCGGAGAAAGCGCGGTTGACGGGCTACATCGCGTCGGTGAGGAATAAACGATTGACCATTACCGGTGACGACCTTCTCGCGCACGGCGCACGGCCGGGCCCGGCGCTGGGACTCGCGCTGAGTCTCACACTGGACGGCCTCAGAACGGGCCGGCTGAACGGAGCGGAGGCTGAATTGAAGTATGCTATGAACGCGTGGCGGGAGAATGCCGGCGCCGGGGGACAATCCTGATGGTGTGGGACCTCCTTAGGGAGCCCCACTTCTCGTGGGTCTGGCTGCTCGGGATTCTGGTGTCCTTCGCGGTCGTTGTGATCGCCATTACGGTGCACGAGTTCGCGCACGCGCTGTCCGCGCGCTCATACGGTGATGACACCGCAACGGCGCACGGCCGCCTGTCGCTGAACCCACTCAGCCACTACGATCCGGTCGGCAGCACCTTGTTTCTGCTGTTCGGGTGGGGTTGGGCGAGGCCGGTGCCGATCAACACGCATCGGATGCGCAATCCCCGGCTGGACGGGATTCGCTGCGCCCTGTGGGGACCGTTCAGTAATATCCTGATGGCGACAGCTGCCGGCCTGCTCCTACGGTTTGTCCCCAGTATGCCTGCCGCGGCGGCGGCGGTGCTGGCGACCGTCGTGTATTTGAACCTGTGGCTGGCGTTCTTTAACCTCATCCCGTTTCCGCCCCTCGATGGATCGCGCATCGTGACCAATCTCCTGCCCGATGAGACCGCCATGCGCTGGGAACGGTTCGCGCAGCGGTACGGATTTCTCATCCTGCTGGGCCTCTCGTTCATGTTTCCGGGTGTCCTCAGTACCATCGTGGGCATCCCGGTCTTCATGGGATCCTGGGCCGTTACAGGGATGCCGCCTTCCGATTTCATGGCCCTCATAGCGTTCTTCAGATAGAGATGAGTTACGTTGTAGACTTACCGGTTTTCCAGGGGCCCCTCGACCTTCTGCTGCACCTCGTGCGGCGCAACGAGATGGATATCTACGATATCCCGATCGCCGCCCTCGCGGACCAGTACATGGCGACGCTGGGGGCGATGGAGGACCTGGATCTCAACGTGGCGGGCGAGTTCCTGGTGATGGCCTCCACCCTTCTGGAGATCAAATCGCGGATGCTCCTGCCGCTTCCGCCGCCCGACCCTGAGACCGGGGAACCGGAGGACCCGCGCGCGGAGCTCACGAGGCGCCTGCTCGAGTACCAGGCGTTCAAGGCGGCGGCCGAATCGCTGCGCGAGGTGGAGGCGTACAGCGCCCGGTTCTATGGACGCGCAGGCACGGAGGTGCTTTCGGATTACCCGTTCGACGGCCCCATCTACAGGAATGGAACCGTGGATGGCCTGATGGCCGCGCTCCAGCGGATGCTGGAAGAGGCCGCGTCGGACCTGAGCATGCCCGCGCCGCTTCCGCGGGACCGGTGGACCATACCGCTGAAGATGCGCGAACTGGCGATTCTGCTGCACCATCACCCGGACGGGGTCTGGTTCCGGGAGACGATCCCGCCGCACGCGGACCGCATGGAGATCATCGTGACGTTTCTGGCCCTGCTGGAGATGCTGAAGCGCGGTCGCATCCGCATGAAGCAACGAAACGTGTGGGGCGACATCCGCCTGCTCCAGATTCCGGCGGCCCAGCCGCTCGATACGGCGCCGGCCCAGCCGGTTCAAATCGCCCTGGTGGAGGTTGCGGCGTGAACGGAGCGCCTCTCAGCCGAATCGCCGCCGCCATCGAGAGCCTTCTCTTCGCGTCATCGGACCCCCTTACGGTGGAGCGCCTTGGAGAGATTCTCGAGGTTGGCCCCGATGACATCGTGGAAGCCCTCGGTTCACTGCTCAACGGGGCGTACGAGTCGCGCGGTTTGACCGTCCTCGCCGTCGCGGGCGGTTATCAGATGTGCACAAATCCCGATTTTGCGCCCTACGTTGGCCGTTTGCTCGCGCCGCCTCCGCCGCGACTCAGCCGCGCGGCGATGGAGACGCTGGCCATCGTGGCGTATCGTCAGCCGGTCACGCTGCCCGAGATCGAGGCCATCCGGGGGGTGGATGCGAGCGGGGTGGTGAAAACGCTCACCGAACGCGGGATGCTTCAGGACGTCGGCAGGAAGGAAACTGTCGGCCGCCCGACGCTCTATGCCACAACGCCGGCCTTCCTGCGGCATTTCGGGCTCAACGACCTGAGCGACCTCCCGGATATGCCGGACTCGCTGGAGGAGGACGAGCCCGAGGACGATCCGCAATTGGCGCTGCCCGATGCGGCGATGGGAGAACGTGACGAATGACGAAATGGGTGAGCGCCCTCGCTGTCCTGCTGTCGGCGGTCACGTCGGCGCGTCCTCAGCCCGCTCCGCCGGATATCCTGTCGCCGGCCGGCATCCTCGTGGAGGCGAAGACCGGGAAGGTGCTTTGGGCGCACAACCCAGACCAGCAGCGCCCGATGGCGTCCACGACCAAGATCATGACGGCCCTCCTGGTGCTCGAGTCCGGCCGGCTGAACGAGACCGTGCAGGTGTCCGCGAAAGCGGCCAAGGTTGCGGAATCGTCGCTCAATCTCAAGATGGGTGAGCATCTGACGATGGATGACCTTCTTCACGGCATCATCATGCGGTCGGCGAACGACGCGTGCGTGGTGGCCGCAGAGCACCTCGACGGGAGCGTTGGCGCATTCGTGGCGCAGATGAACGCCCGGGCGGCGCAACTCGGGTGCAAGCATACGCATTTCGCAAATCCCAACGGCCTGCAGGCTACGGGCCATTACAGCACGCCGCGGGACCTGGCGACCATGGCGAGAGCGGCGATGGCCTATCCCGTGTTTCGGGACATCGTCAGCACACCGGACTATACTATCGAGCGGGACATCAACAAGTACGACCGGGGACTGAAGGCGCGCGACCACTGGTTCCTGACGCATTACGAGGGCGCGGACGGCGTGAAGACCGGCTACACGCGGCAGGCAGGGCACTGTTTCGTGGCGTCCGCAACCCGTGGGGGATTCCAGCTGATCTCGGTGCTGATGCACAGTCCGAACATCAAGAAGGAGACGCGCGCGCTCCTTGACTGGGGTTTCGCCAATTATAGGGGCGGCGTTGCCGCCAAGCCAGGGCGCCCGTTGGCCGAGGCGACTGTGACGTCGGGCAGCGCCGCGAGCGTGCCGGTGGGCGTGGCGTCGCCGGCATATGCGGTTGTGCCGAAGGACGCGGGAGCAGTGCTGGTTCAGCCGGAGTTCAAGCCCGTGCGGGCTCCAGTCACAGCGGGCCAGGTTGTGGGACGCGCTGTGCTGGTGGCGGACGGGCGCGCCGTCGGGCACGTGGACCTCATTGCGCTCAACGAGGTTGACCTGTCGCCGTGGCGCAAGGCCGGGCGGGTTGCGGTTGTCGTGCTTTCACTTGGATTAGGGGGCGCCATCGTTGGAACGGCTTCAAAAGTTGCTCGCCGCCGCCGGCGTCGCCTCTCGGCGCGCCGCCGAAGACCTGATCCGCGCCGGGCGCGTGTCCGTGAATGGGACGACGTCTACCCTCGGTGACAGAGCCGACGCGGAGAGCGATGTCATTACCGTGGATGGGCGGCCCATCCCGCCGCCCCGGGCGCATGTCTACGTGATTCTCAACAAACCGGCAGGCTACGCCTGCACGCGCTACGATCCCCATATTTCGCGGACCGTCTACGATCTTCTGCCGATAGAAATGGAAACGCTTTTCACCGTTGGACGCCTCGATGTCGATACCGAGGGCCTGCTGCTCCTGACGAACGATGGCGAGTGGGCCAATAATATCGCCCACCCGCGGACGCACGTTCCCAAGACCTACCTGGCGGACGTGTACGGCGAAGTCACGCCGCAAAGCCTCGACGCGTTGCGGTGGGGCATCCCGCTGGAAGAGGGGGTGACCCTGCCGGCCCTCGTGCGGGAGGTATGGCACCGGCCGTCCGAAGGGCGCTCCCGGTTGCAGATCGTCATCTCGGAGGGCCGCAAACGGCAGGTGCGTCGGATGCTCGATTATGTCGGACTGCGGGTGGCGTGGCTGGAGCGGGTGGCCGTCGGGTCGCTTCACCTTGATGACCTGCCGGTTGGCCGATGGCGCTACCTGGATGAGAGGGAAGTGCTGAGTCTGAAGGCGGAGGCTAACGGATGACCCGTCTGCTCGCGGTGGCGCTCGCGTGCGCCTGCGCAGCGGGCTGCGCGCCGAAACCCGGTCCGCGACCGGCCGTCCAATCGACCGCGGTTCCGGGGCGGATCGTTTCCATCGCTCCGAGCGTCACCGAGATGCTCTTCGCCGTCGGCGCGGGGTCCAGGGTCGTCGCCACCGATGATTACTCGAACTACCCCGCGGAAGCCGCGGCGCTGCCGCGCGTAGGCGGGATGGCCCTCAATTATGAACGGATCGTTGCGCTGAAGCCGGACCTCGTGATCGGTGTGTCCGACCTCCAGGGCGCATCGCTCGACCGGCTCGGCAAACTCGGCATCCGCACCCTTCGGCTGGACACCACATCCTACGCGAAGACGGTCAGCGCGATCCGCACAGTGGGCGGCGCCACCGGCTACGCAATCGGCGCCGAGCGAGTGGCCGGACGGATGGAGGACGCGCTACGCGCGGCCCGGCGCCCAGGCATCAGGAGATTCCACCGCATCCTGGTGGTGGTCGAGGCGTCTCCCAAGCTCTTCGTGGCTGGGAAAGGGACGTTCTTCGACGGGATGCTGGAGAGCGTCGGGGTGGCGAACGCCGCCGAGACGGCAGGATTCCAGATGATCTCGCTGGAGGGGCTCATCGCGTTGAAGCCGGACCTGGTGGTCACCACCACCGCGGCGGATACCGCCACCGTTTCCGGGCTCCTTTCGCGCGCGCATCTGAAGACGCCCGTCGTGACCGCTCCGCAGGACTCGTTCGTGCGCCCGGGGCCGCGCCTCGCGGATGGCCTGGCCTGGCTTTCGAAGGCGGTGCGTGAGCCGGTGGCGTCGCGATGAGGCGGGTCTACCTGGTTTTTTGCGGACTTGTTCCGGCCGTCCTCGTCGCCGTTGTCGCCGGCACATCCATTGGCGCCGCTCCGATCCCCATATCCCACGTTTTAGATTTGCTGCTGTCCTCTCACGCGCGCGCCGCGGACCCGGCCGGCGCCCAGATACTCCTCGAACTGCGCTTGCCGAGGGTGCTGGCGGCCATATTGGCGGGCGCCAGTCTCAGCGTTTCGGGGTGCGGCCTCCAGGCGCTCCTGCGCAACCCGCTCGCCGACCCGTACGTCCTCGGCGTGTCCGCGGGCGCATCCCTGGGTGCGGCCATCGTCATCGCCGCGGGGGTGACCATGGCGCTCTCCGGACTGGCCGTGCCGGGCGCGGCCATCCTGGGAGCGGTGCTGGCAACGGCGCTCGTGTTCGGGGCCGCCCAGTCCCGCGGGGCACTGCCCGGCACGGTGCTGCTTCTTGCCGGTGTTGTAACGGCGTCGGTACTCGGTTCGCTGGTGTCCATCGTGCTGTTCGCTTCCGCCGGAAGCGACCGGATGCAGCAGATCGTGCTGTGGACGATGGGAGGCTTCGGCGAGGCGGATTGGCCGCGCGTTCTGGCCGTCCTGCCCATCACGCTCGCGGGCTCCCTGCTGCTCTGGGCGCTGGGGCGGGACATCAACCTGCTTTCGTTCGGGGAAGATCCCGCGCGGTATCTTGGCGCCAATGTGGAGAATCTGAAGCGGGGGATTCTCATCGTTTGCGCGGTGCTGACGGGCGGCGCCGTGGCGCTTGGGGGCGTGATCGGATTCGTCGGCCTGATCGTGCCGCACGCCTGCCGCAAGATCGTGGGGCCGAATCATCGCGTCCTGCTTCCGGCGTCGTTCCTCGCGGGCGGCGCGTTTCTTGCCCTGGCCGATCTTGTGGCGCGCACATTTTACGCGCCGACCGAACTACCGGTCGGGCTTCTGACCGGCCTTATCGGGGGCCCGTTCTTCCTGGCTCTGATGCGCAGTGCGCGGGGCGGCAAGTAGCAATGGCAACCCTTCGCATCCGGCAGGCGGCCGTTACATTCGCCTCGGTCCCCGCGCTTGATGACGTCACGCTGGAGGTCGAGCGAGGGGAGTGGCTGGCGCTGATCGGTCCGAATGGCGCCGGCAAGACGACCCTTCTCCGCGCCATCGCGGCCGCCATACCGCTGGATTCCGGGGTGGTGATGCTGGGTGATGACGATGTGGCGCTCTTGAAACCGCGCGCGCGGGCCCGTCGCATGGCCGTTGTGCCGCAAGAGCATACGAGCGTTAGGGGTTGGACCGTCGAGCAAATCGTCGCTCAGGGCAGGGCGCCACACCTGGGCGCCTGGCGGTCGGAGGGGCACGCGGACCTGGAAGCGATCGCGCAGGCGCTTCGCGATACGGATACCGCGGCGCTGGCGGAGCGAGAGGTGGACACGCTGTCCGGGGGGGAGCGGCAGAGGGTGTATTTGGCCCGCGCGCTGGCGCAGATGCCGGTGATCCTCCTCCTGGACGAGCCGACCGCGTTTCTCGATCTCCAGTACCAGTGGGAGATGCTGGAACTGGTCCAGCGGGTGCGCCTGGAGCGCGGGATCACGGTGGTATCCGTTCTGCACGACCTCAATCTGGCGGCGGCGTTTGCGGGCCGCATCGCCCTGTTGAAGGGCGGCCGCATCCTGTCCATGGGGACGCCGGAAGCGGTGCTGACCGAAGACACCATCCGCCGGGGTTACAATCGACGGGTGTCGATCAGCCGCCACCCGGCAACCGGACGGCCGATTGTGATCTCGTGGCCCAGTGAGCACACCCCGATCCGGCATTCGCGGGTCCACGTGGTCAGCGGGGGAGGTTCCGGAGCAGCCCTCATCCGCCGCCTGGTGGCGGACGGCCACACGGTCACCGCGGGCGCATTGAACGTCGGCGATACCGATTGGGAGGCGGCGCGGGCGCTGGGCGTTGAGACGGCTGAAGAGGCGCCGTTCTCTCCGCTATCCCGGACATCGCTGGATCGCGCGGAGGCGCTCATCCGGGAGGCCGACGCCGTGTTGGTTGCGCCGATGCCGATCGGGCCCGGAAACCTTGACAACCTTCGCCTCGCCAAAGAGGCCGCGGAGCGCGGCCAGCGGGTTCTGCTGGTGGGCCAGTTGGACGTCAGCCGCGATTTCACCGGCGGGAAGGCCGTGAGCCTTTGGGACGCAGCCGTCCGGGTTGGCGCGGAAGAGGTGCCGGATTCGGCCCGGGCCACGAGCATCCTTGCCGACACCGGCGCCGGGATGCAGAAAGGGCCCCGCTCTTGAAGAAGGGGGCCCGATTCGATGGAGGCGTGGATCGGAATCGAACCGATGGATCACGGTTTTGCAGACCGTTCCCTTAGCCACTTGGGTACCACGCCACAACGATATGAGGCGGCACGCGAGCGTACCGCCGTGCAGTCAGTATACCTCGGGTCGTCGGTTGGCGTCAACCGACACGTCTGCCGGCCGGGGCACCAGAGGCGGGCATAAGCGTGAGAGTGGCACGCTACTTGCGCGTCTGCAATTCCCGAATCTCCTGCTCGAGCCGATCAATCCTGGTCTGCTGGGCCTTGATCGCCTCGACCAGCACCGGGACGATGTTCTGATAGGCAACCGACTTGTAGCCGTCGGGGCCGTTTTCCACGACGCCCGGTAGGACCTTCTCTACTTCCTGTGCCACGAAGCCGATCTGGCTCCCTTTCGCGAAGCCCTTCTCCGGAAATGCAACGTTATTCCAGTCGAATGTGACTCCACGCAGTGAAAGGACGGACTCGAGCCCGTTCGCGATGGTGTGAATGTTGTTTTTGAAACGCGCATCGGAAGCCAGCGCCATGCCATTGGCGCGGACGAACCCAATAGCGTTGATGTCGCCATTGACTTCCAGTGGGTAATGAGGGTTGGGGAGGCCTATGCCTACCCGACCATCATGCGTAAACCTGATGTTTTCGTGCAGGGCGGCGCTGGAGCCGTATCCGAATGCAATATCGGAGGCACTTGTATCCGAGCACCTGTAGGAGATTGGCCTGGACGCCCAATCCCACGGTTGAAACGCCATCTGCGGCGGTATACAAAGCGATCTTATCACCCACGGAACTTGCGAACGTAAGAGGAAAGCCGGGGTTCGTCTGGTTGATGCCGACATTTCCCACGTCGGTGATCCTAAGTCGCTCACTTGAGCCCACCCGAAACGCGAGGTTAGCGGCTGGCGTAACCTCGTTGTAGGCTATCTGGCCTGGGTAAAACCCCCCGGCATCAGCGAAGTTGATGGCACCGAGCGTTACGCTGCCGGGCGCCAGGTTCTTCAATTCCAGAACCGAGCCGTTCGAAGCGTTTGTGCTGACCAGCCTCGCCTTTGTCTCCCGTGACAAGACGTCCAACTGGTACGACGGATAGACTCCGATGCCCAGTTTGTCGTCCGCTGTCAAAACCGCTCCCAAACCGCTTCCCGGGGCAATGTTGAGAGCTGTGCTGTCACCGTAGAGCATCCACGAGGTGTCATCAGCCAGGTTCTTCAGTGAGATCCAACTTCCCACACCATTGGACCGCACCGACAATGGAAAGGTGGGCTTCAGCGTCCCGATGCCTACCATACTTCCCGCGTCGGGAGCCGTGGGGTTTGTCACAACAATCGCGTGCTCCGTTATCATCCCGCCGCTCGGCCTTACCCACGTTTGAAAATACATGTCCGAGACAGGCACCGGAGTTCCGCCAGCGTACATCATTCCGTACGGATATTCGTTAACATCAACTGCGTACACAGCGGTGGTGTCGGTGGAAAAGGCAACAGTGTATTCCTGCCCCGCCGTGACCGGCCAGCTCGTTCCGCTTAACCCCCAAAGGTACATTTTCGAATCGCTTGCAGAGTTGCTCACGGACGAAGCTTGGATCGGTGTTCCAACTGGAGCGTTTCCAGCGTACAAGGAAATAGTGGCGGTGAATGAGCCCGCGGCCGCCAAAGACATCCGCCAATTCACAGATGAGAGCAGACCGGTATAAGCCGGCCTGAAGGATTGGGCAATTACGTAACCCGGAGGACCCAGGATTCCGGTCGAATAACTCGAATCGGTTTGGTCAAGCACAGCATCAGTGGATGAGGTTGGAACCTGGACTGCCAGATCGAACGCACCGAACGGCCTTGCCACGCCGATCCCGACGTTCCCTGCCGAATCCACATTCACGTTCGGCAACGCGAGAGCAAATGGCACAGCGGCCAGTGGGACCCGCGGCGACATTTCCGGGTCCCCATTGACAGAGACCCCGACGTAGCGTGGGCTATCAAACGGCAGCGACAGCGGGTTCGTGGCTCCGAGCGTCGTGGAGACGAGTCCTTTGGTGACGTTGACCGTCAGGGTTTCGGACCAAATGGGGGAGCCGCCCGAGGCTGCACCATACAAGCTGAACGTCGCGTTGAGCGGTCCTTCGAGGGGGATTCCAGCGGGCTTCATGACTATGGCCTGGAATGGAATGGTGCGCGGCACATCGGCGCTGCACGTTGGCAAGAGCCAGCAGAAAACCACAGTAAGGGGCAAACTAACGCGCGTTCTCATACAGACCTCTTCCGGGACGAATCTGATCCAATGTTGGGTCGGGCGCATTGGCGTCGCTCGTGCCTATGGCTTCCATTCTATCACGTATGTCTGCCAGCCGTACATCCCGCGTAATCCCGCGGAAACCGCCTGTCGGTACGAATGTTGGCCGAGGCAAGCGGGAGCATAGTCGGCGCTTTGGCGGAACCGACTGCCGCTTGCTAACATGGGGTCAGGAGCCGTCCGGTTTCCCCGGCTCCGCGCCCGAGAAAGGGTTATGCCACCGTGAAAAGGTATCTTGCCTGCACCGCGCTGATCTGTGTTCTCGCGCCTGCCCTCGCTTCCGCAGCCGAACCGCTGTCCGCCACCGATATCGTCACTCGCATGCGTCCCAGCATCGTGACACTCAGTATTCTGGACCCGGATAAGCAGAAATCCTCCGGCAGCGGAGTGTTCCTCACCGCCTCGGGGCAGATACTGACGTGTTTTCACCTGATCTCGAACGCCAAGACCGTTTCCGCGTTGCTGCCGGATGGGACGTCGGCGCGCGTGACGGGCGTTCTTTCATCCAGCCGCGCGCAGGACTGGGCCGTTCTGCAATCCGACGTCCGCAACGCCGTTCCTGCTCCGCGCGGAAAGCCTGCCCTGCTTCGCCAGGGCGATCGCGTTTATGCCGTTGGAGCGCCCGCCGGTGGTCCGGACCCTGAAATCGCGGAAGGGGCTGTGTCCCGGATCCGGGATACGCAGGGCGCCGGGCTGTACCTTTGGACCACCGCACCCGTCGCCACTGGAAGCAGCGGCGGCCCGGTTGTCAATGCGAACGGCGAGGTGGTCGGCATCGCCGCCTTCCGGATGCCCCAGGGAGACAACCTGGTGTTCGCGATCGGGATCGGAAACGTGGAGTCTCATTGGAAGGGGACAGAGCGGGCTCGCCCATTCGCCGCCGCGTCGGCGGAGATCAGAGGAAATGTACCCGTCCCTTCACCGCCGGATGACCCCACGGAGGCGCCAAGGCTGTTCGCGGACGGGCTCGCGGCGCTTCCGGGCGACGGCGCCACGCTGAGCGAGAAGGAAACCGCTTACAGGAGCGCGCTGACGTTCTTCGAAAAGGACGACCGCTTGTGGCCCAATGACGTGGATATCAGGTTCCAGGTGGCTTACTGCTACGGCGCTCTTGGAGAGACGGCGAAGGCGATTGCGGGCTTTCGAACGGTTATCCGATTGCAGCCGCTCGACCCGATACCGCATTTCAACCTGGGTGTCGTATTGGCTAACGCCGGCCGCACCGGCGAGGCGATCGTGGAGTATCGCACGGCCATACGCCTCAAGCCGGATTACGCGATGGCTCACAATAACCTGGGCGTGATGCTCCGGCGACTCTCGCGCAATGACGAAGCAATGCAGGAATACCGGACAGCAATCCGCAACCAGTCCGACCTCGCGGAAGCGCATTTCAACCTCGGCCTGGCGCTGCGCAAAGCCGGACGGGCGGACGAAGCCGTCGCCGAATATCGTACCGCCATCCGCTTCAAACCCGGATTCGACGCAGCCCACTTCAGCCTGGGCGTGGCGCACAGTGAAGCCGGGCGCACCGATGAGGCGATCGCCGAGTACAAAGAGGCTCTCAGCGCAAATCCGGATTACGTGCAGGCTTATTTCGGCCTGGGCAACGCCCTTTACCTCAAGAGTCGGACGGACGATGCGGTTACCGAGTACGCCGAGGCGATCCGGATCTGCCCTGAGTATTCGGCGCCGTGCTTCCGCCGCGGCGTCGATCTCGACGACGTTGGCTGTACGGATGACGAAATCGAACTGTACCGGGCGACGATCGAGGTCAAATATGACTTCGCGGAAGCCCAGTATTACCTCGGAAGCGCCCTGAGCCGACTGGGGCGCACCGATGAGGCGATCACGGAGCTTACGACGGCTATTCGGATCAAGCCGGAGTATGCGAACGCACACCTGGGGTTGGGCATGGCGTATCTGGCGAAGGGCGATCATTCTTCCGCCTTGAAGGAATACGGCATTCTGAAGAATCTCGACGCGGAGAAATCGAAGGCGCTGTTCGACCTTATCTATCCGCCGGGCGTCAAAGCGCACACGGGCTAGGCAAGCGAGCACAGTAGAACGGGCGGGACGCCCGAATCTGTGGTCAACGGGCGGGACGCCCCAATTCTGTGGTCAACGGGCGGGACGCCCGTTCTACTAGTTCATTTAGCCTGAAACGGAGCATCGTTCCGCCATAACGAATACGGCCCCGGGTGCTCAGCCCCCGGGGCCTTTTGTCGCCGGCGACCCCTCCGGACGCAAGCACGGCCCACGCGTGATTTGCGCTCTCAATCCACCGCGAATTGGCTCGAAATGTGCACGCACAATCGTTGCGGGGTTTGGGGAGCGCTTTCTCCGTCGCACCGACGCTGCAGAATGTCACGCGGCATTCACTTTGGCGTCGCAGGCTGACACGAATTGGTACCCCTGGCCAATTCGGTGGACAACGGAGAATCACATACGAGTATATCTCGTCTCAAAGGGTCTTGACTGGCCATCGCCATCGCGTTGGCGACGGAGCCCCAACGGCTTTGCGTCACCGACAAGCCCTCATTTAGGAAAGGCAAAGTCATGAAATGCAATCGGTTGGTTTGGTCTGCGGTCATCGCGGCATCTGTCTCGGGTTCGCTTCTTCTTGGGGCGATGCCGGCGAAGGCAGGCACGGTGGCCCTCTGGCGGTTTGAGAACGGTCCGGCGGATGCGCCGGTGGCCCATCTTTCGGGCGTTAACGGCCAATGGTCTGCCGATGTAGCGGACAGCTCCGGCAACGGCAACGCCCTGTCGGTCTGGAGCACGGGTGGCGGCGGCGGTTATGCGTACAAGAGCGATGTGCCGTTTTCCACCGTTCCCCAGACAGGCGCTCCCAATAACTTCAGCGTGAAAAACACGGGCGGCGGCCCGGCCATGTGGAACAACACCCTGCGCGGCTGGACTCCCTCCGCGTTCACGATTGAAGCCTCCTTCAAACCCGAAAACGGTGGCTGGCGCACCCTCGTCGGCCGCGACAGCCGGGGCGCCGGAACACAGCCGGGCGCCAACCCGGACGAGTCGGCGCTGTATTTCCAGATCCGCCCGGACAACAGCGTTGCCATGACATTCGAGGACGTCATGGGATTCCGTCATTCGGCCGGCTCGGTCGCCGGATTGATACACGGGTTCGATTGGCCCTCGGATCATGACGGCCTCAAAGGGACGTGGTACAGCATGGCCGGCGTCAGTGACGGCGCCATGTTGTCGCTCTACCTGAAAGACGTCTCGGCGGGGACCGGTTACCAGTTGGTCGCCCAGACGGACATGACGCTGTCCGGCAGCACAAACACGGCGTTTACCGCGGGTTTGGGCAGTGCAGGCGACTGGACCGCGGGAGACTTCTCCGTGGGCCGCGGACTGTACGCCGGCGGGCACGGTGACCGCGCATACGGTTTCATTGATGAAGTTCGCCTGTCGGATACCGCACTGACTCGGGACCAGTTCACCTCCGTCCCGGAACCCGGCTCATTGGCGCTGCTCCTCGTGGGCGCATTGCCGCTGCTTCGCCGCCGCCAGTCGGCGCGCTAAGCCCTCCTCATCCAGCCGTCGCGCGACGGCCGCCCCATCGCGATATCCATCGCGATGGGGCTTTTTCATGGGCGGGTCACCGGCCCGCCTCGGGGATCGAGACCGTACTTGGCCGCGGCGGGATTCCGGCCCGCCGAACGCACCAAACGCCGCTCCCGCGAACTCAGGACCCAGCCTCAACTCACGTCGCGCTCGTTTCCCTGGAAGAGCCAAAAACTACGCAGGGGGCGCCCGATTGGGCGCCCCCCGCGTTACGCCGATTAAGGCGTTGAGTTGACTAAGCGTCCGTGCCCTGAATGTGGCACTGGCGGCAGAGGTTCTTCGCCTGAGTACCGTCGTCGCCTTCTTCAGTGACGACTCCCGTCCCCTTCATGTAGATGAGGCCGAAAGCGTTCTGGTTGCCGTGGGATTTGTGGCAGGAGAAGCAGGACGGGGTGAAATCCGTCTGTCCCGCGTCCCAATTCCCCGTCGGATTCATAACCTTGACTCTGTTGGTGTGGCCCGTGAACTGCGTGAGGCTTGAGAAGTAGGCCGCGCCCGGCGTTCCGATTTTGATGCCGGCCGTTGGGTGCCTGAACCAGTTCTTCGCGGTGCCTTCGTTCGCCGCGCCGTGGAAGACGGTGTGGCAGCCCTGGCACCATTCGCCGAAGGCTGATTTGGTGGTGTCCGGTTCGTTGAAGTCAACGTTGTTCACGGAGTAGTGGATACCGACCTGCCCAAGCGTGGCGTCGCGCTCGAAGATGGGCAGCGTGGTGTCATTGGTGCCGATGGCATACGCCAGGGCAATGTCCGTCGGCGCCGTGCCAGGCTTACTCTGCAGGTTGCGGTACTGCTTGTTCGTGTATCCGGCGGGGTAGGTTGCGTGGCTCTGGCCGTGCTGGACGTGGCAATTGAGGCACTCCAGGCCAGTCGTGCCCGTGTTGAACGTTCCACCAGGGGCAACCACGTTCGGTACCCCCAGGGTATGGCCTTTCCAGTCCTCGTAGGGCGCCACGCCCGTTGTCAGGGCGCCGGCCTCGCGAACGTTGGTGCCGGTGTTCAAGCCGATCACGTCCGGGGCGAAGGTCTGACCATCGTGGCACTGCAGGCACATCGTGTTTGCGTCGGCCTTCAGCAAGCCCACATACGGCCCACCGGTGAGAGGTGTAGTTGGTCCACCGGTGTAGGTGTGTGAGATGCTGTAGTGCATCGTGTGACAGTCAGAACAGATCAGTGATGAATCTGTATGGTAGTCTCCGGCCATCAATGTGCCGGCGCTGAGCGCCAGCACAAGTGCCGCGCCCAGGAGTTTCAGGTGTTTAGACATTAAGTGTCATCTCCATTTGTGTTGGAAAAAGAATCAACCGTTTTCACAGCCGGTAATAACCAGCGCCGTAACAGGTTTGGGGTACAACGAGTGCAACGCGCAGGTGTCTTTCCGCAGTGCTGTCAACGCGTTTGGCGGATCAGGCAGGGGCTTGTAGGCGTGCCCTCCGAGTCCACTACCAGGTTCTTTCGCCCCCCTTTCTAGTTCTTGATTGTTCGAGTAATCCCAGTTATCAACGTGAACACGGATTCGATATACGCGCCGGCTTGCGGGCTTACCCCGGTGGTACCCCGGCCCGGAAGACGGCCTCCGCGGTGTGGCTTCAGCGATCAGTGATCAAGTATGCATTTGGGTATGTCAGGTGCTCAGGCGACAGAGTAAACGCGGTGAACAGCACGTTATTGGCTTGGTGGCGCGGCGCTTACCGGGGGCTCAATCTGAAACCCCTGCACCCGGGCGCCCGCGGACTCCGCGACGTATATCTTTGCCCCCCCGTCACCCGTGATGGCGCTCGGGAATGACAGATCGCCCGCCCCCTGGCCCAGTCCGCCGATCGCCAGGGAGAGGAATTTGGGCGTGAGGGTCTGGCCCGATTTGGCGATTGTGAATACCGAGACCACGTGTCTCAACGTATCCACAACCCAGAGGCGGCCCGTCGAGTCTGTGATCAGCCCCGCGGGCAGCGAGAAGTTCTGCGGGCCTGCATCATGCGTGCCGAAGGCCATGAGCTGCTTCCCGTCCGGCGCGTAGGCCCGGACGCAAACCCCCAACGCGTAAGAGGCGTACACGATGCCATCCTTGTCGGCCCATAAACCCGTGACGCCTTTGGATACGTCGGTCGCCGTTGCGTTGGCATCGGAGGTCGGCACGCCTTTGGAGTCCGGAATCCAGTCTGCTTTGGACTCGACGCCCATCGTGGTCTTCAATTTGAGGTCCGGGGTGAGCACCATGATTTCCTTGTCGCCGCCGGTCAGTCCCAAATACACGTTGCCGGCCGGATCAAGCGCCAGGCAGCGTGGTTGAATCTTCCCTTTCGGCTGGCCCAGCAACTCCGCCGGCCAGACCTTTCGGACGGAACGGCCCTGGAAATCGAGCACGTCCAGATAGGTGCACTGATTGTCGATGATCAGAATATCGCCGTTCTTCTGGACGACCACGCCCTTTGGCTCGCCGGGGTTGCGATTTCCCGTCACCGGATCGACGACGTAATGGGGGATCTTGATGATCGGCATGCCCTTTTTGTCGAGAATCACAATCTGGCCGTGGCCCGAATCCGCCACGTACAATTCGCTCCGCTTCGAGTCGTAAAACAGGCCGCTGGGCCTGGAAAACCGCTGCACGGACGAAAAGCCGTAGGAAGCGTAGAGATACCTCATCGGGATCTCGCCGTCCGCGAACGCGCGGCGGGAACCGGCGGCCATGGCCATCAGGGCGATCCCCACCGCCGCGACGATAGTTCGGTGTGTGCTCATGGGTTAGCTCGCGACCCCCGTGTGGCAGAGGATACACAGGTCCCTGGATTTGTCGGCTATGGTCATGGCTTCAAACTTGGAGCCGTGAATATCGTGGCACGATGAGCAAGTCATCGGGTCGCCGTTTATCGGGTTGAGAACGATGGTACCGTCGGCCTTCTTGCCGATCGGGTGCGAGAACGAGTGCTTATGGCACTTTCCGCACATGGATATCTCATCATCGACCAGCAGCTTCGGCTGCGGCGAACTGTGCGGCTTGTGGCACATCATGCAATCCAGATCGGTATCCAGCACCTTGTGCCGATGCTCCGCTACCGTGTCTGTCTCGATCTTGCTATGACACGTGAAGCACGTGTACGCCGGACGAGCCTTCATCAGAGCCTTCTGGTTGGACACATGGGGGTCGTGACACGTCGTACAGAGCCCTTCCTTGGCCGGAACATGAGCGTGCTCACCGGCCGGAGTGATAACCGATGCGGGGTGGCAGGTCATGCAAAGCTCATTCGCGGGCTTGACGAGTCCGATTGGCTGTCCCGTTACGGGCTTGGTGTGGCAGATTTCGCACTTCCCCTGCTTGAAAGGCATGTGCGCTTTGGTCTTGACCAGGCTGGCCTTCTGGTTGTGCGAGTGCGGATCGTGGCACTGGGCGCATTTGGATTCGGCAATCGGATAGCCCTGATGAGCGGTGAGGATCGCCGGGGTCTTCGGATCGTGGCACTGGATGCATTTCTGCTGGACGTCCGGGATGACCATGTTGTGGTCCGGGGTTCCGTGCGGGTCGTGGCAGGTCAGGCACTGCCCCTTGGCCACCGGCGAATGGGTATAGGCGGCGGTTTTGCCCGGTGAGCTTTCCAGGACCTTGGCGTGGCAGCCCAGACAAAGTTGCGGCGCCGGCTTGATCAGCTGCTTGTCATTCCCGTTCGGATGCCCGGTGTGACACGAGACGCACGCCAGGTTCTTTCTTCCGTGCTGGCTGCCGGCGAAATACCGGCCGGGGATATTCTGCCATTCCGCGGGAGCTTTCGACGCTTCGTTCTTGAAGTGGCACGTCCCGCAAACCGCGTTGGCGGCCTTGGGGTCATCCGCATTGATGACGCGGAGTTTCCTGGTTCCGGGCGAAGCGACGTGAGCGCCGGCGGGACCGTGACACGCCTCACAGGCGTTCAATTCCGCCGGCAGGCCATCCTTCGTCAGAGACTTGCCGTGGGCGGATTTGGACCAGGCATCGACGGCGGCCGCATGGCAGTTCTTGCACGCCCCGCTGCCGACGTAAGCCGGCGCCGCGGGTGCGGGAGGCGTGGGGGGCTTGGCCACCGCCGGAGCGCCGGCGCCGCGGGGCGCCGCCTGAGCCCTGATAGGCGTCACGGACGCCAGGAATAGCCCAACGCCGAGAATCGCACTTCGGACCGCCCGAGATGTCTTACCTGATGTCGTCATGATAATCATTGCCTGATCCGCCCGCGCGTAAAGTAAGCAGACATTGTGCGCGTGCGCACAGACTCACGCGCCCGCTCCCTCGGAGCCGTGTGAGGCGCCTCGGTTGATATTGTGCACAGACCTCACACGGCGTATGGGCACATCGGGAGATCAACGCGCATCTAGTAACTGTTTGCCTGCGGTTTGCGGATAGGCTCAGCGGATATGGCAGGCGCCATAACCCTCGTAAATGGACCACAGCCTGATCGGCGGCATACGCCGCACGCTGCGGGCGAATGAAGTTATTTCGGCGGGATCATATGGATATTCGTCTTCTGATGGCAGGCGGCGCAGGTGCTGCCTGACGGCACGCGCTGAATCTTCGTTTTGTCACCCATATGGGCGGCGCCGGGGCCGTGGCAGCTTTCACACGTTGTGCCCTTCAGCAACGGAGTGGTCGCCTCGTCTATAAAACCGCCCTTGCCGTAACCGGTGGAATGGCACGGCAAGCACTCCGCGCTCTTCTCTTTTCCGACGTTGACCAGGAGGTCGAAGCTTTCCGCGTGGCGAGATTTAGCCCAGTCGTTGTAAATGTCGGGGTGGCACATTTTGCAGTTGTCTACGCCGGCGTACTTGCTGGTGCTCTGCGCGCCAATGACGACGCCATTCGCGGATACCAGAAATAGAACGAACCCACACAGCAGTTTCTTCACAAGCGGTTCCTTTCCCGGGCAGGAGAGAGTCTTTCCACACCTTGCGGGACAGCCGGTCCGCGAAGGCTCAAAACACCCGGCCACCTAACTCTTAATGGTCGGCCGGGCTGGCAATTCCGGTCGCTCGTTGAAATGGCGCATTCCGGCTCAAGATTGCGCATAAACGGGTTATGAACTCTGCCGAAGTTCAACGTGTCTTCTCAAGTGATGCCTGCGGATAGGCGCAGAGACCACGGTGTCGTCACTTCTGACCTTCATAGCGAGCGCCATCATCTCGCCGATCATGTCAACCTGTCGCACATTCACGTGGGGTGGCGGCGTCAACGTCACCGAGGTGAGGTTCAAAATACCTTTCACGCCGGCCTCGATCAGAAAATCCGCGATGCCCCTGGCGTTTTCCGGAATCGCCAGCACAACTCCGTCGATGCTTCCTTCGCCTAACAGCGTCTTCAGATCACTTAACGGACGAATATCCCAATCGCCGATCTTCTTTCCGATCCATTCAGGTCTGGGATCGAACGCTGCCACCACGCGGAAATTCAGATCCAGGGTGGAGTCGAACATCGCATACACATTGGTCAGCCATTCGGCCCCAATCCAAGCAACCAGACAGGTGTGCTGGTCAAAAAGTTTGTGAATTCTCTCCCGCAGAAACGCAACGTTGTAGCCGATCCCCGGCCTACCGGTTTCTCCGAAGCAGGAAAGGTCCTTCCGCACCATCGCGGCGCCAACTCCCACCTGATCCCCCAGTTCGCGCGAAGAGATTATCTCTATCCCCTGGTCGGAGAATGAATCCAACGTCGCAGCATACCAGCGAAGGCGCATCAGTGTCTTGAGCGGAACGCTGGGACGATCGTGGCACGGTGTCCCCTTGTCTTCGAGATAGCGGGCGATCCGCCAGATCCAATGTGACTTATCTTCCGATCCACTGCGCAACGGGCATATGTTATGGAGATTCACCCGAAGAGAGCAAACGATGGTGGTACAGACGCTGCAATCCTGAATACCCCTGGCGCTCGCGCAGGCGTAGATCTGGCACGGGGTGCGACCCCACTGCTCCAAGTAAAGATTGCCCCGATCGCATCCCGGGCAAGTAGCCTGCCGGCGATACTTGCAGTTGCTGCAATCGAACAAGCCACATCGTGAACGCTCTTCCAACGACAAAACCTCGATGACCCGCCTGTACGAATAATTGAGCCCCGATTCACTGACGAAAACATTATACCCTATTTCACAAAGTCCAGCAAGGAGTACTTTTCGGCCTGAACATACGTAAGTAATCGCCGAATTCCCCCGTGGCGGCAGGCGCCCTGCTATTGCGCGGACTCCGAAGACGTTGTATAGTTCAAGAGGGTACAATGTTTTCCGGGGCCGCCGCGCCGTGAAGGCCTCGCGTTGATCGCCATTGCGCCACGCGGAATCAGGCGTACCCAGCGACCACTGACCGGTTCCCGATAAGGCCCGGTCTATCGTATGCAGGAGCGAAGTTTTGCGCAATTTCAGGCCTATTCTGTCTCTTTGTTTGCTTGCGCCGGTGAGCCTTACCATGCCCGGACGCGCTGTTGCGGCGCTGCCGAACGGCGGTTGGGGCGCGGCATGGTCTCCGGACAGCACCCGAATCGCGTTCCTGTCGGGTTCGCCTCACAGCATACCCAATCTCTGGGTGATCGGCTCCGACAAGAAAGGGCTCCGGCAGATGACGACCAGGGGCGCGCACGAGCCCCAATGGCTGCCCGATGGGAAAACCATCGTTTTCGGGACGCTCCGCTCGGGCGAGTCTGCCTTCATGCGGATCGATGCCGCCGGCGCGCCAGGGAGCGAGAAACCCGTTGAAGCATTGCCAAGAGGCGCCGTCGGTCCGGTGTGGTCGCCGGACGGCTCGTTGGTTACGTACGGGGTCGTGGCGAAGGACGGGTCTTCTATCGACGTGGGCTACGCCCGGACGAACGGCGGCGGGGCGACCGGATTGACCTCGAAATTCTGGTGCCGCGACTGGACCTGGTCGCCCGACGGCGGCACGATAGCCTTCGTGGTAGGCAAATCCGCCGGCACCAGCGTCTGGACCGCCGATATCGCGACAAAAGACGTGAAGCTTCTCTATAAAGGCTTTTGCGGCTCGCCGGTGTATTCACCGGACGGCAAATCCCTGGCCATCGCGGTTCCCGACATCCGCAGCGGGTTCAAGATCGTGGTCGTGGACCTCAAGGCAAAGGCTGAGAAGTCCATCGCCGTGACGACCTTCGACGGCGGCAAGGTGATGTGGTCGCCGGACGCGAGCCACCTGTTCTTTGCATCGAACCGTAAGAGTGAGCCTGCGGTGTGGTCCGTGGGCGCCGATGGCAAGGGGCTCACCCGGCTGACGACGAAGGCGACACCCGCTTCGGAGCCGGCGCTCTCGCCCAACGGGAAGAGCATCGCCTTCGAGGTGACCACGCCCACTTCGTACAGCCCCGAGATGTACACGTGCAGCAACACGGGGCAGTCGTTGACCAAACTCACCGACAGCAGCAGCCCGTCGTATTGGTCTCCCATCTGGTCGCCGAACGGCAAGGAGTTCGCTTTCACGTCCGACGTTCTTCATTCCGTGAGCCTGTACACGGGTTCTCCCGCGGGGCGCACAAGCAAAGCGCTTACCAAGATCGAGGGCCGTGATATCCCGGATGCTTCGTGGTCCGCCGACGGCAAGGCCCTGATGTTGAGCGACGGCGGCCGCTTGCTGAAGGTTGACCCGTCCGGCGGAAAGGTCCCGGTTACGCCGTTGGCCAAGGTGACCAACCCCGTGCAGGGCGTCCGATGGAACGGCAACGAGATGATCGTCACCGAATGGGTGGGACGTGACGCGCTGGTATCGGCGCTCCATCCGGATGGCTCCAAGAAACGGACCGTGACTACGAAGGCCGTCGCTCCGCCTAAAGCCGATTCCGGCAAAGCCCCCGCCCCGCCGCACGTGGTCGCGGGTGCGGCAACTGAAACCAACGCCGAAGCAGGCAACCCGCACGCCGATCTTGGTTTGATGGGGCCGCAGGTGAACGTTGCCAAACCGCCCGTCCCCACCACCGTTGACCTCTGGCCGGCCGCGTCACCGGACGGCAAGTCCGTGGCCTTTGTGAGGGACAATCAGATCTGGCTCGTGAACAGCGATGGATCGAAACTGAGGCAGCTTACATCCGCAGCGTCCGACGCCGCCGGCGCTCGGACGGTTGCGAATCCCACATGGTCGCCCGACGGCAAGACGATACTGTTCTGGGCGTACAACAATGTGCCCGGCAAAGTCAGCCTCGACATATGGCTTTGTGGATTGGTCCCCGGCTCGGAGCGGTCGGTGTATTCCGAAGCCGTCAACACCGAATTTGGCGTGTACTACGCGGACTGCACGAATCCGCCGGCCTTCACGCCGGACGGGAAAAGGATACTGTTCACCTCGGTCGCGAACGGGGAGCCTCGGATCGTCTCCATCGCAGCGGACGGGAGTGACCTCCGTGAGGTTGTCCAGGCGCCCTCGAGTTTCCCTGCGTTGGACGCGACCGGCAGCAGGATGGCCTTCGTTGACCTCTCGAATTTCCACGAGAGGATATGTGTCCGGGACATGAAGACCGGGAAGGTTCAGGGACCGTTGTTCAAGAAGTAGCGTGCCCTGCGACGGCAAATCTCACAGCCGATGCAGTACCTTAGTACTGCGTCTGGTTCCCAAATACCCGATATGCAAAACGCCCGCGTGGCCGCAACAATATACCATCACTCTTGGACATTCCGCCCGTACGTGATGACCACGCTGTCTCTGAAGGTGGTTACCCGGCCAAATGAATGCTGCGGGGTTCGCAGCGAGGAGAGGCGGGCGATGGCTCGATTTTCTGGCGATTCGGATAAGGCGGACGGAGCCGAATGAGGCTGAATCCGGTTGGCTCCGGACTCCGTTTTCGGGGCGGTAGTGCCGTGAAGCTTCGGCTGGGCGCGTTCGCCCTGCTTTGCACCCTCAGCACCGTAAAGACGTTCGCCGCACCGTTTGATGCTGGAGCGCAACCGGATTTCCGCGAGTATTTCAGCATTACCGGTTACGGCGCCAATACGCGGTTCACCGAGCCATCGGCTCTGGCGCTGGACGAACGCAACCGCCTCATTTACATTGCCGACCAGAAGGCGGGCGTCGTGAGCGCCTTCAGCCTCCAGGGTGTTGCGAAGTTCCAGTATGGAGCGGCAAATGGGTTGAAGGCGCCCATCGGATTGGCGGTGGACCGCGCCGGCGATGTTTTCGTCTCGGAGAACGACGGCGGCCCTATCAAGATCATCGATTCTAAGGGCGAGGTCAGCACCCTGGAATTGCCGGACGACAAGGGATATGGGAAAGACCCGCCGAAAACAGGACGGATAGCGATAGACCGCGATGACAACCTTTGCGTGGTTGACCGCGCAAATTGCCAGGTGTTTGTGTTCGACAAAGATCGAAAGTTCAAGCTGAAATTCGGTGGAGTGGGGGACAAGCGCGGGCAATTCAAGCTGATCCAGGATGTCGCCTTTGACAAACAGGGCAGGATTTACGTTACGGATGCCGTTGGAACGGCCGTTCAGGTATTCGATCGAAATGGCGCCTATATCTACGGCTTCGGCGCTCACGGCGAGGCGGACGATGCCGTTTCCTTCCCGGCGGGCGTATTCGTGGACCGGCATGACCAGGTGTGGGTTGTGGATAAGCCGCGGCATAGCCTGAAGGTGTTCAACCGGTCGGGCTTGTTTCTGAGATCGTTTGGCGCCTATGGCCAGGGCGAAGGCAGTTTGTTTTACCCCGTCGCCGCGGCGCAAGACGCATTGGGGCGAGTGTACGTGCTGGAGTTTGGGGCGCGAAGGCTTCAGGTCTTCACCCTCAACCGGCCCTTTGAACCGTTTAGTTAGCTCATCCGGGTGTCACCGGGTGTCGTCATCGAATCTAAGCAGGATCAATATCGTGTTGCGACGGAATAACAGCCTCTCCCTGATCACGTTGGCGGTACTGGCAGCTTGCCTGCTGGCCACGGGCGCCGTCCGGGCTGGCGAGTATCACGGGCCGCTGCAGAATACGTGTTCCGACTGCCACACCGCCCATGCCAGCGTGCGCGGGCAAACGTGGACGCCCACACCGCATCTTCTCAAGAACTCCAATGGAGAGGTTTCGCTCTGCATGAGCTGCCACGACGGAACCGACCCGCAGGCTCCCGATATTGTGGCTTCCGGCACCGCGAGCAACCCTACGGACACGGTGACCACGTTGTACACCAGCAAATTTGGGTCAAGCGCGGGGTTCTTCCAGAGCGACTACCTTACGGCCAGTTCCCCGTACGGTCACGACCTGGCGCCGGCGTTTTCGGTCAGCGCTCCGTTGTCCTCCGGCTACACGAAAAGCGGCGGGCTCACCTGTGCGGATTGTCACGACGTGCACGGAAACGACAATTACAGGAACCTGCTGCCCGACCCGAATCCCGCGCATCCGGGGTCATACAGCATCGTCATCGGCACGCAAGTGAAAGAGACGACGCCTGTAAACGCGCAAAACCCGAACCCCGCGGTGGCGTATGATACGGCGAACGTTTCGCTCTACGTGAACAACAACATCAATGCGTGGTGCACTGATTGTCACGACCTGCTTGCGGCCAACAGCGCCGGCAGCGCGCCCGCGCATTTCCGGGGCCATCCGACCGACGTTCAGATCGGGGGCATCGGCAAGCATACGGACTCCGCCAACTGGATTTCACCCGGCAGCGGGCCGAACACGGGCTTCGGAAGCGATGTGAATGACTCCATTCCCGGCATCCCGCGAGTACGGTACGGATCTCCCACAGGCAGCAACACCATCGCCGGTAGCACCGACACCGTCTCGTGCCTGAGCTGTCACAAGGCCCACGGCAGCAAGTACAAACAAGCCACGGTCTGGCCGCTTCAGCAGGCCGGAGCCGACATGATTTCAGGATGCCAGCAGTGCCATTTCAAATAGGTATGTCGAAAACCGCGACGAAATGGGCCCGGCTTGCCGGACGCGCCTGCCTGCTGCTGGCGGCGATCGCGCTGCCGGTCAGTTTGTTTGCAGACGGCGGATTCTACACCCAGACCAAGCACGGCAGCCCCACGCTCGGCGTTCAGAGAGATCTGGCGCAGCCACAGGGAGACTGCACGCAGTGCCACACGAGCCATGGGACGAACCCGCAGGATTTCGGGCTGTGGGTGGCGAATGACGACAATCTGTGCTTCACCTGCCATGCCACCGAGGCGGGAACCTATTCGGGGCAGACGGCATACTCGCAAAGCGGCCACTCCGTTTCAACGGTCACCTTCAATCAGCGCCCGGTCGGCCTGTGCGTGCAGTGCCACAACCCTCACGGGGCCGGCGACTCTCGCGGAATGTTCCCCAAATTGACCGCTCAACTGGAAGAGAAGAATTGCTACACGTGCCATGGATCGAGCCTGCGGCCGCAAGGAGCGCAGGACATCGAAACACCCTCCCGGCAGAGGTATGGCCACGCGGTGGCGAATTTCGAGCGCCTGCACAACGATGCCGCCGAGTTCGGCTCTATCGGCGGCCGGCCCAATCAGTTTCTCAGCGGAGCATCGCGTCACGTTGAATGTGCGGACTGTCACAACACGCATACCGGGAAGACCGCGCCCCGTTTGGCCCGCAGTTCCAACATCGGGGAATTGATGCTGGGCACCTGGGGAGTGCGGCCGGTCTTTTCCGGAACCGCATGGATTGCGCCGTCGAGTTACGTCACGGAGAGGTTCCAGAGCACATCCACCGAACTTGAGTCCTACCTCTGCTTCAAATGCCATTCCGATTACGCGTGGGGCAACCAGGCGCCGTATACCGCGGATGGAATGCTCGAATCAAACAACGCGCTCGAGTTCAATCCAAACAACCCAGCGTACCACAATGTCACCGGCCAGCCGGAACTGAGTGTTCCGTCGGAGGACTTCGTTTTCGGCACCGCGAGCCCGCCTGCCTATATCAACCAGTGGGGCCCCAACTCGGCCATGGCTTGCAGCGACTGCCACGCGGGCGATCCCAGTACCGGGGACGTTCAGGGTTCGCACGGATCGATGTTCAGCTTCCTGCTGAAGAAGCGCTTCAAGGCGCAGGCAGGGGCTATTGACAACACGGGCGCCACCGGCACGCAGTCGGACGCCTGTTTTGATTGCCACGATTGGAACACGTACGGACAGGGCGGCACAGGAACGGCAACGAATTTCCGCAAGGATACCGGCAATCTGCACAGCCTGGCGGGCCACGCCCAGGCGGGGTGTTTCCAGTGCCATTCCGCGGTCCCGCACGGATTCAAGCGCAAGCATATGATCGTCTACGTGACCGACGGGGCTCCCTATTACCAGTCAGATCCGATTAACTACACCCTTCAGAAGGGCGGCATCCAGGCGTACTCTCACCAGGATGGCGGCGCATACACAGTCAACAGCTGCAAGGCGGGCTGCCATGACGCCCACCAGACGGCAACGCCGGTAAACCCGTTACCCTGACGCGGAAATCAACGATTTTGAGCGATCGCGAAATCATAACGCCCGGACGGGCCCTGCTCTTACTCCTGACACTGGCTATCGCCGCACAGGCGGAACCCGTTCGTGCGGGCGTTCTGGATTTCCAGGCGCAGACGGAGTACGATTTCGCGCAGGTAAAGAGGAAAGGAACGTCGGCTACAGGGATCGGCCATTTTTCGACGGACTATACCCTGACACTGCGAAGGCCGTTTCTGCCCGCTTCATCCCTTATGAGCGACCTGACGTTCAAAGGCATTGACAGCAGCGACAGCAATTTCCGCCAGAACTCCAGGGGCTGGACGCTGAACCTGTACAGCACCGACCCGAAGTACATGCTGAGCAGTCGGATTGACCACAACTCATACACCACGTCCTCGGGTTTATCCACGAAATCGACCGGCTATACAACGAACTACCATGCGGATCTCTTATTGAGGCAGCCTGCTTATCCGGCCGTAAGCCTGCAATTTCAACGCCAGACATCGGGGACGAATTACGGCGGAGCATCGGGCAACTACACAACCAGCACGTGGCTGATGAGCAGTTACTATGACATGGCGCCGTTGCGCTTCACCGTCGACCGCTCCCGGCAGAGGTTTGATTACTCCGGGGCAAACAGTATCCAAATGGGCAGCCAGTCGTCCGCGATAACGCTCAACCGTTCTCTGATGACCGGCCTCACTGTGTACGGCGAACTGAGCCATACGGCGACAGATGTCAAGTATTCCGCATCCTCCTCATCGACCGATACCAACCGGAGGGTGCTGCGGCTAACCGTGACGCCGCTGCGATCCCTTGTCGCGGATATTTCGCTGGAATCACAGGCGGATCGTCAGAAGGTGGGGCTGGTATCGGGAACGAACGACAATGCTCTGGTATCCTGGAGCGTACGGTCGGAAATCCTGCCCGGTCTGTCCCTGGATGCCAGTGATGACCGTCAGACGCAGTCGGGCAGGGCGTATTTCGGCTACCCCAGCAGTGTTTCCAGGAATCGGAGTGTCGCGCTCACCGCACGATTCAGTGACGCGGCTCTGTTCAGCGTATCAAACACACGCTCCGATTTCGATGTATCCACCACGATCTACCATGCGACTCAGGAGTCGCTGCAATCAACGCTGCAGGCGAGCCTTTCTCCGACCACCGATTTGAATCTGAATTACGGGAGGAGCAAGTCCTCGGCCGGGGGCGGCGACCTGTTCGACAGCTCCGTCGAGGGGCTCCTGATCAGGGACAGGACTTCGAGGTTACTCTCGGTGGGCGCTTCGTTCCGGCGCAACAGGCTCCGCTCCGAGGTGTCCGGGGGAGAGCCGCTTCTCCAATACGGCGACACGGCGGATGTGGACGTCTCGTGGCAGCCTCGATACGACGTTGGCCTCGACCTGCGAATGAGCCACCAGAACAACACGGGAAGCGGGGCGTACAAATCGTTTGCGCCCTCCGGCAATCTGAGGTGGCAGATCACATCCGCCACGAATTTCACGGCGAACTATTCGCTGCAAAGGTACCGGCCGTTCGACCCCACGAACGTGGGGCTCCTGGGCCAGGATACGAGAGGGCTTTCCATGCGCCTGACCCACAGGATTGCGAGGGGCGCCACCCTGGATATTGCCTACGATTTCCAGGCCAGCAATATCACGGACATCGAGTGGCATAGGCAGCTCAGGATGGGTTTCGTACTCAGTCCGTCTTCATACTGAGTTTGTGCGTTCACGCACAAACCCTAACAGGGATTGTTGACATACATCGCCCAAATGAAGGACAAATCAAAACGGGGCCGAATGTAAGCGTTCGGAAAACAGTTCGATAAGCGACGCGGCGTTCGTGAGGGGAGACTTCATGGCGCCGGCCCGGGTTGGTTCGATTGTCCGCAACAGGGCACTTCGAGAGTGGAATCACATGAAAATCAAAACTCCAGTCGGAATGATGCTTGCCGCATTAATCGTGACGATGCCCATCGTTTCAGGGTGCAATGATGGAGGACCGTCCACCAAGTTGTTTGTGAAGGCCCGGAATGGAAAGCGCCTCCGAGTGGCCGTCCTGCCGTTTGACAACGTCAGCAGGGATCAGGACGCGGGCCGAACCGTCACCAACACCATCGTCACCTACCTGCTGTCCACCGGCGACTACGACGTAGTGGAACCGGGCGTGGTCAGTTCGGCGATGAGCTCCGAAGGGATCCGCCTCGTCGACGGCATAACCTTGGAGTCGTGCCAGAAACTCCAGCCCAAACTCAACGCGGACGCGTTCATCATGGGGATGGTCGAAGAGTATGGGGAGGTCCGGATCGGGGCCGACTCGTACCCATCCGTCTCGTTCAGCGCCCGGCTCATTGACCCGCGAAACGCCGACATCCTGTGGGCGGGAACGATCAGCAAGACGGGAGCCGATAACGTCAAGGTGTTCGACATCGGCCGCGTCTCGTCGATCGGAAAGCTCTCCAAGCGGGCAGTGGCGGCGTTTTCAGCCTCCCTGGCGAAGTCCAGAGCGGCTATTACGGCGGCGATGTCTTCGCCTCCCGTTGATGTGACACCGCCGACCGTCGCACCGACCCCGCCGGTGACAACGCCGGTTCCGGAGCCGGTTGCGCCGCCGGTTGTTGAGCCGACTCCCACCCCCACGCCGACGCCCACCCCGACGCCTACACCGGACGTGACGCCGCCGTCAAACGCGAAATATCGTGACGAGTCCGCAGCCTACAGCGAAAAAGCGCTTACGGCATTGCTGAAGGACATTGGCACGGCGAAACTCGGCAAAGTGAACTATTCGAAGCATTTCCACGGGACGATCGAAACGAAGTACGTCGTCGGGGACCGCGGGCAATCCGTGGATGTGAAGCTTGTTGACTACTTGAAAGTCGCGACCGCGGAGAAATTCGTCCAGGGATACAATCCGGGCGCGCAACAGACTACGTTTGAGACTCTGCCGGCGTTTACCGGCGAATCCGGTTTCGGCTACGTTCATCTGGACGTGGCGGTTGGCCGCTTCGGCATCTACCTCCGTGGCCCGAAAGACAGGAAGGCGGACGTGGACGCTGTCGGCAAGGGGATTATCGCACTGCTAAAATAGCAGTGCACGCTTCGGGACGGGTGAGGTTTGACTAGTGATCAACGGAAACTACCAGGAAGATCCGCATCAGGCAGGGGCAGGGGCAGCGCAGCCGGTCGAAGAGAAAGAGATCGGCGCCCTGGAGGCATTGTGGGCGTTTTTCAGCTCGATGAAGACGGCCATCGTGCTTCTCCTACTTCTGGCTGCGACCTCGATCGCGGGCACGATCATCGAGGACAGAACAGGGAAAACCATCTATGGCAGCACCGGGTTTTCCATGCTGGTCCTGCTTATCGGCATCAACCTGGCCGTGTGCAGCATCAACCGGTTCGGGCTTGTCTGGCGGACCGGGTTCAGGCCGAGTGCGGCCGCATCGCCGGCGTTGGTTTCGATGATGTCAAGGTCGCAGAAGGTGACCTGCGCCGGCGCTGTAGATTCCGTTGCGGACAAGGTGATCCGTTCGCTTCGATCGATGCATTACCGTGTCGATACCGAGGCCTCCGACGGCGCCGTTTCAATCTATGCCGACAAGGGGCGCGCCAGCGTGTGGGGCCCGCACGTCACTCATCTGAGCCTGCTCATCATCTTCATCGGAGCGATTTTCGGAAACTACTTCGGAAAAGAAGGATTCACGAACATCGTTGAAGGCCAGCGCGCCGCCGGGTACTACCCGAGGGACATGAAGAGCAAAGTGAAGACTCCGATGGGCTTCGAGGTAGGCCTGAACAGTTTCACAATCACTTACGACAAGAACCACAGCCCGGTTGGATACAAGAGCGACCTTCAGGTCTACGACGGCGGCAAGGCGACGACCCGAAGAACCATCGACGTGAATCACCCGCTCACGTACAACGGTCTCTCGTTTTACCAGTCGGACTACGGACTGGTTGGGCTTGTGATGAAGGTGACCGCGCCGGATGGCCAGGTGCAGGAGATCGGGTACGACATCAGCACCGATGACACCAACCAGGGCAGGAAATACAGCGTGGCCGGCCAGCCGTTCAAGCAGTTTCCGCTGGCAGGGAAGAACCTTACCCTGTTCGTGCACAACCTTGTCCCGGACTACGTAGAAGGGATGGAAGGCGGCCGAAGCACGCTGCCATTGAACCCCGCGGTCAACGTGATGATCAACGACCGGTTTCCGCAGTATAAGGGGATGGATGCGTGGGGAAAGCTGGGCTGGTTGACGGTGTCGAAGTCGGCTGAGTACAAGGGCTATACAGTGACGCTGGACCGAGTGGTCAAATACACCGGCTTGCAGGTTTCCAGCAATCCCGCCCTGCCGGTGGTCTATCTCGGCTTCGTGCTTGCCGTGCTTGGCGTGCTGCTGTGCTTTTACGTGACGCATAAGTCCATCAGGGTAAGCATCACGGGGTCCGGCGAGGCAGTGAACGTGGTTGTTGGCGGAACGTCGAAACCCGATCCGGCGGTGATGGACAAGGACCTGAAACGCCTGTCTGACTCGCTGGCATGATTCGGCAGCCGGTACTCCGGCACTCCGAGCTAAAGGGGAGATTCGGGCGAACTGTGTGTTAGTCTGTATGAGATAATATCGGTTGAGCCATTTTCGCGGACAGCGGAAGTGGAGGATAGGGATATATGACAGAACAACTGGGGCTGAGACTGTTTGAGACGGCATTCTGGATCTACCTAGCGGCGGCGGCGATATATATCGCCGGCATGTTCAAGAACCAGACGAATCTGGCGAAACTGGGCCGGGGCTTTTTTCTGGCCGCGCTGCTTGTGCACACGGGTTCGCTCGTGGTCATCACCATCGCCATCGGCAGGCCGCCATTCCTGAACCTGTATGAGTACATGCTTTCGTTCACCTGGGCGGCGGCGGCGGTGTATGCGGCGATGGAAGCCCTCACCAAAAGCACGTCGTTCGGGGCGTTCTGTGTGCCTCTGATCGCGGCCTTCGCCCTTTTCACCCAGCTCTTGGGCAAAGAGATACACCAGGGGATCGACGAGAGCATCATGCCGGCCCTCCACAGCGCGTGGCGCGTCCCTCACGTGGGGAGCGCGATCCTTGCGTACGGGGCGTTCCTGATAGCGTTCGTGCTGGCCATCATGTACCTGGTTCGAACCCAGATCGACCGAAACGCCGCTGCGCCGGGGGGGAAGCCCGCGCAGAAATCCTTCTGGGATGCCAGACTGCCGTCGGCCGCAGTGCTTGATCAGACGATCTACCGCACCATCGCTTTCGGATTCCTCATGCAGACCCTCCTGGTGATCATCGGCGCCGTGTGGGCCCAGGTGGCCTGGGGCAGATTCTGGGGCTGGGATCCGAAGGAAACGTGGTCGTTCATCACATGGCTGATTTACGCCACATACCTTCACACGCGGACCGCCATGGGGTGGCGCGGCCAGAGGTCGGCGTGGTTGGCGATCATCGGGTTCGCCGCGACGGCGTTTACGCTGATCGGTGTGAGTTTCCTGCTTGGCGGGCTGCACAGCTACGCCGGGAAATAGCGGTCGGATCCGGAGGCTGTTCGGTCGGGTGCTGGAGCGCGGGACCGGGCCGCGACCGCCGGAACATACGGACTGGATCGCAGTGCAAGCCGAGCAGCAACCTGCTGCCCGGCTTGCTTCTGCGTAAGGAGGCGATATGAGATACGCTGCGCTGCTTGCCATGGTACTGCTCCTTGGCGCCGAAACGCGCGGAGCGGTGAGGTTCGATCCGTCGGGCAACACGCTCGTGAACGGGCGGCCCTTCTTCCCGATCGGTTTATATACCTATTCCCTCGATCCCACGGTCTTCGCAGACATGAAACGCCTTGGGTTCAATACGGCCATCCTGCTCACGGAGCACCATTCACCGGCCCAACTGGACGAAGTGGCGGCCCATGGCCTCATGGCGATCTGCCCGACGACCGACCGGTGGTTCCCCGCGGTTAAAGGCCACCCGGCGTTGCTGGCGTGGTATCTCGACGATGAACCCGAGGGACATGGGCAGTCGCCGGTGTCGGAGCGGGAGCGCTACCTCGCCGTGAAGACGGCCGATCCGGATCACCCTATCGGCCTCTGCCATTATCTATGGGAGGCCATCGAGAAGTACCGTGACGCCTGCGATTTGACGATGACAGACGTGTACCCGATTACGGCGGCGCGCGATGTGCCGATCACGCATGTGGGCAAGTTCATGGACGAAGCGCGGCGCGTACACGGCGAGACTTGGCCGTTGTGGCCCTACGTGCAGGTGTTCGGCGGGCCGGCGACGGAGGGCGGCAAGTGGGCGCAGCCGACGCCGGCTGAGGTCCGCTGCATGGTCTACATCGAGCTCATTCACCGTGCGAACGGCATCATGTACTTCCCGTACTGGCCGAAGGCGCCGCAGACGTGGGAAAGCCTGGGTCCCATCAACCGCGAGATCGGGGCGCTGGCTCCGTGGCTTACTGCGGACGGCCGTGAGCTGACCGTCACCGTTTCGCCACCGACGGCACAGGTTCGCGCGCGGCAAACCCGAAACGGAACGCTCGTGACCCTGGTCAACACAAGCGCGGCAGTGGCCGGCGCAACGGTGACGGTGCGAGGCTTGGCCGCCACGAGCCTGAGCTCCATGTTTTCGCGCCGCGTGGTGAAGGTCAACGGCGGTACGTTCCGGCTGTCACTCGCACCGTATGAGACGCTGGCCCTGAAGACAGGCGAATCGCCTGACACGACGGCGAAACGCGCCTCAGGCGCGTCAAAAGCATCACCCTAAGACGACAGGCCCTGCCCGCTCCGGCCATCGATGGCGCCGCTACCTGGTGTTGATCACGAGCTCCTTGCCCCGGATCAGTTCGTGGTGGGGAATGAAATAGCCGTCGATTTTGCGGTCGTCGTAGGTTATCCCGCTGATTTTTCGGCCCGATCCCTTCCTGAGAATCGTGCACTTCGCCTTGTCTCCGAGGCTGAGTTCGACCTTGTCAAACAACGGCACCGAGAGGATGTAGTCCTCATCGGCCGGCGAGAACGGATACATTCCGATGGCGTTGAACACGTACCACGAGGACATTTCGCCCGCATCGTCCATCCCGCAATACGCCAGCTTCTCCTTGCCCATGTCATAGAAACGGTCCAGGATCGTGTCGAGCACGGCCTGGTATTTCTCCTGTTTGCCGACGAAGTAGTACAGGAACGCGTAGTTGTGATCGGGCTGGTTCCCGTGGCAGTACTGCCCGATGAAGCACGACAGGTTGTCGGCCTCCATGCCCTTCCAGGGAATCGAGAACAGGTCGTCCAGTTTCTTCTCAAACGCCTCGGGACCATTGTACAGGCCGATCAGACCCTTTACGTCGTGCGGGACGAAGAACGACGACTGCCAGGCGTTCGCCTCGCGGTACATATATTCGTAGTAGGGGTACTCGGGGTCGAAGTTTTTGATCCAGTCGCCATTCGCGAGGCGTCCGCGCATGAACCCGGTTGACGGGTCGAAGACGTTCTTGTAGTTGCCCGTCCGCTTCATCAACATCTCGTAGTTCGGGGTATCGTTCAGCTCCTTGGCGAGCAGCGCCACGGCGTAGTCATCGTACGCGTATTCGAGGGTCTTTGTGACTCCGGCGTTGGCGACGGTCTGAAGGACGGGCTTTGCCAGGTCGGGCTCCGATATGTAGCCTTTCTCCATGTATTCGGCGATATGCGGTCGCGTCCCGCCTTCGATGGTGGCGTTTCTCAGGAGCAGGTGGTAGGCGCTCTTGATGTCGAATCCGCGTATGCCCCTCAGGTACGTTCCAGCGATATAGGGAGCGGCGTGGTCGCCGTGAAAGAACGTGGGGATAAATCCGGTCTTCTCGCCCTTATCGATCAGGGATTTGATCACATCGACGCTCACCGATGGGGACAGCATCCCCAGCAGGACGAGTTTGTTCCGGTAGTCGTCCCACAGCGACGGATCCGTGTAGTAGCGGAAGCCCTTGTTGACGACTTTCCCGCTCTTGTCCATGAAATCACCGTTCGCGTCGCTTCGCAGTGCAGGCCAGAGGAAGGAGCGGTACAGGCAGGAATAGAAGATCCCCCGCTGGCGGTCGGTGCCGCCGGACACCTTGATCTTCGAGAGCAGCGCTTCCCACGTCTTCGTCGCCTCGTTTCGAACCTGCGAGAACGTTTTGCCCAGCATCTCCTTCTCGAGGTTTTCCTTCGCGTTCTTGACGCTCACAAATGAGAGACCGATCCGCAGTTCGACGGGCTCCGGGGAATCCGCGAAACTGACGACCGAAATCTCCTTCGCACCCTCCTTCAGCGATTCAAAGGCGGTAATCTTGAGATTCGATGTGGCGTAGAAGTACATCGTCTCGCCGGTCTGCTGAAAGCCGCTGAAGGCGTTATCACCTTCCTGCCGGATTTCGTGATTCCTCACCCGTTCGTTGGAGATGGAGAGGTCGGCAATCAGCTTCTTGCTCTCCCCTTCCTTGAACGTGTACTTGTGGAAGGCGCAACGAAGCGTGGAGGTCAGTTCGGCATTGACGGCGTAACGTTCGAGGTAGACCTGGTAGTAGCCGGGGTGGGCGGACTCATTCTTGTGGCTGAACGGAGAACTGTAGTCATCGGGGGTAAAGGCGCCGGTCGCAGGCATCAGCGGGATATTGCACAGATTCCAGTGGCCCTTGCTGGTATGGGTGAAAGCCTGGATGGAAGTGTCTTCGTACTGGTAGCCGGAGCCGCTGTGGAACTTGGTGACCGGGCTCAACTGAACCATGGCATTCGGGACCGATGATCCGGGGAAGACCTCCGCGCCCCACGTCCTGTGGGTTGGCGTGAAGCCCAGATCTTCCTTGTCCCACAACGTGGCGGTCCCCAGGAACGGGTTCACCCAATCCGTAAGCTGCGTTCTGGCATCTGATGCGGTTGCCGCGAGCAGCAGCAGGCCGATGGACACCAGAAGCGCGTGTGTTAGCATTCCGCTCATAAACCAAAAATCCTTTACACTGACATTCCAGTGCCACCGCAGTAGCTCCGGCTTCCCCGCCGGCGAATGGTGCGTAGGACCGGGCAATTGCGATGTCGGCGGGACGCCGACACTACCAGTTTACGTTGTTGGTAGCGACATTGACGGCGCCGCGGCATCGGGCGAACTGCCCCATTGTTTGTTCGGGCGCGGGCCCATCTGGAACACCAGTTTACCTCCGCGCACCACATCGTCATTGTTGATCCATGGTTTGTTGAGGGCGGCTCCGTTGAGCAAAGCCGACTGGATGTACTTGTTTTGCGCCGAGACATCCTTGGCCTCGATGACGAACGTCTTTCCCTTGCCGACGTTTATCGTTGTTTTCGCGAATACGGGGCTCCCGATGTCGAAGATCGGCCGGCCGGGGCACTGGGGATAGAGGCCCATTGCGGAGAACACGTACCAGCTTGACATGGCGCCGCCGTCTTCATCGCCGCTCAGGCCCGCCGGCGTCGTGTCATACCAAAGGTCCATGATCTCCCTGACCTTACGCTGGGTCTTCCATGGCTGGCCGCCGTAATTGAACAGGTACGGAATGTGGAAGGCGGGTTCGTTGCCCTGGCAGTACATCCCCATGAGGCCGGTCATGTCGGGGAACTGCCCCAGAAACGCGAGTTTGTCCATCGTTCGCCCCGTAAGGAAAAGAGTGTCCAGTTTGGCGATGAACTTATCGCGGCCGCCCATCAGGTTGATCAGCCCCTGCACGTCGTGCTGAACGTGCCACGTGTAGACCCACGAATTGCCTTCGGCGAAGTAGCCTTCGCCGGCGAACCCGCCGGAGTACTTCGGATCGAAAGGCTCGACCCACCTGCCATCCGCGGATTTCGGCGCCATCAGGCCGATGGCCGGATTGAACAGGTTCTGGTAGTTGTGGGCGCGCTTCATGAAGAGCCGGTAATCGTCTTCCTTTCCCAGCGCTTTCGCCATCTGGGCCAGGCACCAGTCATCGTAGGAATGCTCGAGGGTCACGGATACCGATTGCCGCCGGTGCCATGGATCGACTTCCTTGACCCATTCATCGACCCCGATCTCCGGCAGCCATTTCACCTGGTAAGGCAATCGTGTCAGCGGATCGTCGCTCCGCTCCTGGCTCGCCTTCACCCTGGCGGGATCCGCCGGAAGCGCCGGGTAGAACCCCTTGTCAAAATAGCACTGCTCCAGCTCGGTGATCTGCCCCGCATCCTTCCAGGGGATCATCGTGGCTTCCATGGCGTTCTTCCGCATGCCTTCATATGCCTTCGCCACGTCGAAATCGCTAAGGCCCCTCATATAGGCGTCCACGATCACCGCGGTAGAATGGTGGCCGATCATCGCTCCCGAATCCGGCAGCCAGCCCGTATTCTCGTACGCCTGGACAAAGCCTCGAATCGCTTTCAGGGTGTCATCGGGGTGGATCAGCGATTGAAGCGGGTAGGCGCAGCGGTAGGTGTCCCAAACGTTGCCCATCCGGAGCGAGCGGGTGCGGTACAGCGTGGTGTAGAAGAGCGAACGCTGCTTCTCCGTACCGCCCTCGACCTTGATCAGGCCCAGTTCATCGTTCCACCGCTCCCTGGCTTTCTCTTTCACCTGATCGAAGGACATGGACCCGATTTCGGCCCCGACGAACGCGCGGGCTTCATCGATGCTCCTGGAGGAGATTCCGATCTTCACCTCCACTGTCGTGTTTCCGGCGGCGGCGGGATAGCCGGCATACAGACCGATACCCCTGCCTGTCGTCGATGTGGATCCCGGGCTGATTTCGCTGCCCTGCCAGGTTCCGCAGACCGCCGCGGGTTTGCTCAGTTCCGCGTGGTAGAAGCTCTCGCTTGCGGGACCTCCCCGACGGCCCGACCGTCCGCCTGCGGCCGACCCCTCGATGACCCTGTTGTTCTTGATTTCGACGCCGGCGGTGCCCGGCATACTCAGCAACACCTGCGACGTTTGGTTCGCCGGCAGCGTGAATCTGAACACAACGACGTGGTCGGTGAGCGTAAACTCGGCGTTGATATCAGAGTCTTCGAGAAGGACCTGGTAGTAGTACGGAGTGGCCGTTTCCAGATCGTGGTCGAACGATGAAGCGTTGGCCCCGGCGTCCGTCCTGACATCGCCGGTGGTCACCATCAGGCTGGCGGCGCCGAGTGGAAAGCCGTAGATCTTGTCGGCCAGGTACATATCTTCCATCTCGGGCGAAAACGATGGAAATAGCCCCACGGTACCCCCGGGCACCTTGATGACCGGTGTTGTACCCCGGGTCTTGGGATTGATCGTGCCGATGTACGGATAGATGGTATCTACCGGAGTATCTTTCATTTCAGCGCTCCTGCCTTGAGCCGTTTGAACCGCTGCGCAGAACGCTGCAACGATCGTCAGGTATTTCAATTTGTCGTTCATAGCCTCACCAACCCCTAGCGGGCCGCCCCCCCTGGTCACTCGCCGGACAGCACCGGCAGCGCGCGGCGGGCGATTTCGCCCAGGTCTTTCGTACCGCCGGGCACCGGGCGCAGCACGTAGGTGAAGCTCACCGGCGTTGCGTAAACGCGGTACTTGGGCAGGGTGGCCGGCCCGCAGGCCGCCGTGCCGACGCCCAATGTCGCGGCGCTCAGGCACAGCGTCGTGGCCGAACTCTCTCCCAGGTCAATCGTGTGCTTCGCCTGGTACAGCGTGTCGTCGTCATACGGCAGCGATGAGACCTGCAACGGGGCTTCGGGGGCGATGGCCATGAGGCCGGCGCCGTCCGCGGCGGTGAGAGCCCACCACCGGACGTCCTCGTGATTACCGCATTCCATCGGCTTCACATACGGCGGCAGTTGTTCCTTCACCGTGCTCGTGTAGCGGCCGACGTAGGAGCCGCGGTCGCGGTCGTTGTAATTCTCGTCCGGCCCGCGGCCGTAGTATGTGACGCGGTTCAGTTCCTTGTTGACGGCCAGCTTCACGCCGATGCGCGGCAGAACGATTTGATCCAGGTTCGCCGGTCCCTTCGGCGTTACCTTTTCATTGACGACGATCGTGCCGTCGCCGAGAACGGTATAGACCACCTGCTGGTCGAAAGCCATGGAGGCCTTTCCGGAGGAGGTGAGACCGGTTACGGCTACTCTCACGGCGCTGCCTTCCGTAAGCGGGGTGACCTCGATCGTTGGCGGCACGTCGATGGTCAGCGCGTCGAGCCCGTAGCCGAACCAGCCGGGGCTGCCGGTGGCGCCACCACGACCGCGGCTCGGCATTGCCGCCCACATGTCGTCTTTGTTGTGGGGAGCGCGGAAGACGTTCAGTTTCGGGCCGGCCTTACCGGCGACGATCTCCGTTCCGCTGTATGCCAGGTCGCTGATGGCGCCGGTGGCCGTTGCGAAACTGACGCTGAAGTCCCGGCCGGTGAGCGTGATGGCGTTGTCGTTCCTGGCGACCTGAATCGCCGGGCCGCGTGGTGCGGTCGGCTCCGGCCTGGCTGCCGCCGGCAGCCTGAACTGGTCCTCGGCCACCACATAGCCCTTCTTTGCCCACATCTCATCCTTCGAAAGCGTGAAGGCAACGTTCAGCAGGTACTCTGCGCCCGGCGTGGGCACGATGGGCTTGATGTCCAGTTCCAGGGTGCCCGCGCTCAGCGGTGCCACGTCCAGCGGAGCGGCCTTTCCACGCTGTATCACGACGCCATCCTCGATGACATTCCAGGTGATGTTGAACTTGCGCAGGTTGGTGAACTGGTATTTATTGAAGATACCGATCTTACCCGAGGCAGGGTCCGTTGCTGTGAAGCCCACCCACTGGTAGGCGCGCTTGACCTCGGCGTAGCAGGGTTTGGGGGTGCGGTCGGCGAAGACGACGCCTTTCATGATAAACAGGCCGTCGTTGGGATAGTCGCCCCAGTCGCCTCCGTAGGCGAGGAACGGGGGTCTCGACTTATCGCGGTCGTTCCAGAGCGCTTGATCCTGCCATTCCCAGATGGCTCCGCCCATGAGCGCGGGGTACTTGTCAATCAAGTCGTTGTAGTCGCCGATCGCTCCCAGCGAGTTGTTCATCGTGTGGACATATTCGCACATGTAGAACGGTTTGGTGCGCTCCGGGTCCTGGCCGGCGCGTTCGACATCCCCCGGATCCGGGTACATCCGGCTGTCTACGTCCGCGGGGTTGTTCGGCCCGGTCCCGAATCCTTCGTAGTGGATCGGCCGGGTCGGATCGATGTCCCGCATCAGGGGCATCACCTTGCGGAAATTGTCGCCGTTGGAGGATTCATTGCCCAGCGACCACATCACGATGGACGCGTAGTTCTTCAGGGACTGGACCGAGCGCACCTGGCGGTCGGTGTAGGCCTTCAGGAAACGCTCCTCGCTGGAAGTGCGGCCGTAACCGTGGGATTCCAAGTTGGACTCGGCGACCAGGTAAATGCCGTACTCGTCGCACAACTCGTACCAGCGCGGGTCGTCCGAGTAGTGGCTTGTGCGCACGTGGTTGCCGTTCATCGCCTTGATCAACTTGAGGTCGGTGACCATCCGCTCCTCGGTGACATAGTGCCCCGTATCGGGCCAGTTTTCGTGGCGGTTGGTGCCCTTGAGCTTCACCGGCACGCCATTGATCATGAAGATTGGTCCCTTGATCTCCACCTTGCGGAAGCCGGTTCTGGTCGACAGGTATTCGCCGCCCTTGCCACCGTCTTCCAGGCTGAGGACCGTCGTGTACAGGTTGGGGGTCTCGGTCGTCCATTTGAGGGGATTCGCCACCCTGAGGCTCATGGCTAGCGTGGTTTCTTCGCCGGCCTTGAGCGCCGGAACGGTGATTTGCCCGCCGGCGCCCGCCACCGGCTTGCCGTCCGTACCATAGAGCGTTACGTTCAACGCCCGTTCGGGCGCAGGCTCGTCGCCATAGTTCTTCACCTTCGCCGTAACGTCGAGCGTGCCGTCTTTGTACTGTCCGTCGAGGTCAACCTTTGCGTAGAAATCGCGGACGTGGACCTGCGGCGAACTCCAGAGGGTCACGTTGCGGAAGATGCCCGAAAGGCGGTACATGTCCTGGTCTTCCAGGTAACTGCCCGAACAGAAACGGTACACCTCGACGGCCACCATGTTCCGGCCGGGCTTGACGTATTTCGTGATGTCGAACTCGGCCGGGTTGCGGCTGTTCGTCGAATAGCCGACCTTCTCGCCGTTGATCCAGAGGAAGAAGCCGGAGTCGACGCCGTCGAAGGTCACGAAAATGCGGCGGCCGGCCCAGTTCGCGGGGACTTCGAAGTCGCGCCGGTAGCTGCCCACCGGGTTGCGCTCGACGTAGGCTGTGTAGTTTCGGGGCGGCTCGCTCATCACATGGGGCGGGTCTACCTTGAAGATGTAGCCGAGGTTACGATAATAGGGCGTGCCGTAGCCTTCGGTCTGCCAGCAAGAGGGCACCGGGATGGTCTTCCACGCGCTGACGTCGAAATCCGGCCGGTAGAAATCCACAGGGCGCTCCTGGGGCGTCTTGACCCAGTTGAACTTCCAGGGGCCGTTCAGGTCGCGCGCCCACGGCGACTCGCGGCGTACGCCGGCCAGCGCCTGCCGCTGGGTTGTGTAGGGCATCAGGATGGCGTGTGCGGCCTCCTTGTTGACGTCCGTCACCTGCAGGTCTTCAAGTCCCGGCGGGATGGGGGCGTCCTGCGCGCGGGCTGCGCTCGCCAGGAAGCCGGCCATCAAGCCGATCAACGCCGTCAGCAGCATCGCGCGCCAGGGCGAATGGGGGGTAATGCTTGTGATCAACTGCTCTCGCATCGTCTTCGTTTTCCTTATTTCTGCTTGTCGTCCGCAAAATCGATGACGACTGTCGCGGCGCTGCCGGCCGTCTGGCTCTGGATACCGGGTCCCGTGGGAACGGACCAGTCATTGCCCATGATATTATCGGCCGGCCGTCTGTTGCGCCACGCGGTGTCGGCATTGGCCTTCATCCACGGAAGAAACTCTTTGCGACCGCATTCATTGATGAGCAGTTTCATGTAGCGAATGAGGATGCCTTTGAAGGCGCCTCCGTCACCCTGGCCTTCGTCTTTCAGTATCCTCTGGTCCGTGACGCAGAGGTTGGCCTTGGTCCATTCCGCCGTCTTGATCGCATCTTCCAGGTACGTCTTGTCTTTAGTCTGTTGATACAGAAGGACGGCGGCTCCGATGAAAGTCCCCTGGTTGTATGTCAGTGAGAACGTGCTGACCCGGGTGGTCTGGCGGATTTTGTTGAAATTGATCGCGTCGAAGACCTTGCCGGCGCCGTCGGTGAGCGTTTTCTTCTGCCATTCGTACAGGCTTCTGGCTTTGGCCAGGTAGGCGGCGTCCTTGAGGAGCACAGACAACCTCACCGCCGCGATGACAGTCGGGCTGTTGATGCAACTGTTCTTGGATGTCCGCTCGTTGAGCCAGTAGACCCCGCCGCCCATCTTTTCATCCCGGAAGTTGTCGTACACGAAGTCGAAACTGGCCTTTGCCTTTTTGAGGTAGCGACTATCCCCGGTGATCTTATAGGCACGGGTGCAGGCGATGGTCCACCACATGATGTCATCGTTGTATTTGTTGGTGGTCCAGTCCGGGTATTCCTTGATGAAACCATCGTAGACGTCACGGATCTGGCGTTTGACCTCCGCGCTGTGCGTGCGGTCGTACTCGTCCATAACCGTGTCCCAGAGCTGCGCCGACAACCAGAAATCGGCTTTCCGCGGGCCCTGCTCCTCCTTGCGGAAGAACTTGGTGCCGGTATCCCAGTACACCTTGTTCAGTGAACGGAACGCGAGATCCGCATCCGCGGGAGTGACCGCGCGGGCGGGGCGGGCCGGAAGCATTGAGCCTAATCCGGCGGCAACGATCAGCACGGCGGCGCGGCGACCACTCATCAGGGTACGAAGCATACGTTATCCTCCATAATCTGCGTTTGGACCGAGGGGATCGGGAAACCATCTGGGCGCATTGTGAGCGGCATAGAGGTCGGCGCATATGTTGTTGGCGGAACTCAGGCGAACGCGCGCGCGAGGACGCGCTTCCACCCTACAGGATATGCGCGAGTTTCGGCGCTTTGTGGCCTATCAGAATTCCAGCTTCCCACAGAGCTTGACGTGTTGGACGAACCAATAGTCGCCGAACGGCCGCGCAATTCCGGGAGCGGAGCCTGCATTTTATGCCACCCCCGGCATGCGATTGGGTCCCTTGTGGTGGCGAGGATTACCGAGTCTTATTAAACAGATAAGCGAGGTGTGAAACGCACGCGCTTGGCCCCGTGTTTCGACGTGGGGTCAATTATGAAAACTGGATTCACAATCGCACTGATGCTTATCATCGCCGCCTTGCCGGGGGCGTCTCACGCAGAGATTCCGCGAACCATCGCCATGCAGGGAATACTCACAAACGCCACCGGTGTTCCGAAACCGGACGGGTCCTACAACGTCACCTTTCGGCTCTACGATGCGCTGTCCGGCGGCAGCCTGCTCTGGACCGAGACGAACAAGCCCGTCAGCGTATCCGGCGCACGCGGGCTGTTCACCACGTCGCTAGGCGCGCCCACTGCATTCGGCGCGCTGGCGTTCAATGTCCCTTACTTCGTGGAAATTCAGGTTTCCGGCGAGGCGGCTCCGATGGCCCCGCGCGTATCGCTGCAGGCCGTGCCATACGCCCTCAGTGCCGGGGCCGCCAACCTTACGCTTCCGTTCACCGGCTCCGCGTCGGTGGCCGCTCCGGGCGCGGCCCTCTCCGTCACCGATACCGACAGCGGCACCGCCATCTCGGGCGTGGGCAAGCTTGGGAACGGAGTGTACGGATTGAGCGGCACATCCGCCGGTCTCACGCCCGCCATTGGTCTCGGTTTCGGGGTGAAAGGGGATTCCGCAAACGGTTTTGGCGTGGTGGGCCAGAGCTACAGCGGCTGGGGCATCTACGGCCAGCAGGGATCCTCGAGCGGGTACAGCCCGCCCTACGTTGCGGGGATCTGGGGCGATTCCAGCGCCAATGTGGGCGTGATGGGGACCAGCGCCGCGAACGCCGGACTGGCCGGTTACAGCACAGGATGGAACGGAGTGATCGGTTACAGCCAGGCCGCCGGCCAGGCGGGTGTGGCCGGAGTCAGCAATGGCGCGGGAGCAGGAAATGGCATCTACGGACGCAGCGATAACGGCGGGGCCGGCGCCTATGGTATCAGCGCCAATGGTACCGGCGTGGTAGGGGTGAGTAATGTGGGGGCGGGAGTCTACGGCGAGAGCTTGAGCAATGGCCTCGGCACCGGTAACAATGGCGTTTCAGGTGTGGCGCACGTTTCGGGTAGGGCGGGCCTTTTCGGGCAGAATGACGCTCCCGGCGCATACGGTATCTACGGCTCGGCGCAAGGGGCCGCCAGCATCGGTGTGGTGGGTACGGCCAGCGGGGACTCCTCTTCAAAGGGCGTGTACGGCAGCACGCTGGGAGGCGTTGGCGTCTGGGGCACCGGCGACAGTACGGGGGCTATCGGAATTCATGGACAGAACAGCGTCCGCGCCTATGGGGAATTGGGGACGTACCTGAATGGCGCAAGCGCCGGCATTCTCGGTTTCACGCCAAGTGCGGCCGGCGGCAGCGCCTATGGCATATGGGGCATTGCGGAGAACCGGCTGGCGAACGCCGCAGGACGATTCGATGGCGACGTCCTCGTATACGGCGCGGTACGCTCCGACGATCTGGTTGTGAGCGGGTACAAGCACTTCAAGATAGACGACCCGCTTGACCCGGCGAACAAATACCTGGTTCACTCGTGTGCCGAAGGTCCGGACGCTCTCAACATCTACAGCGGCAACATTATCACGGACGCGGACGGGAAGGCGGTCGTGAGACTCCCTGCATACTTCGAAGCCGAAAACAAGGATTACCGGTACCAGTTGACCATTGTCGAAGACGGTGACAGCGTCGGCTTTGCGCAGGCGAAGGTCAGCCGCAAAGTGAAGGGCAACCGGTTCGAGATTCGGACGGACGTACCCAACGTACAGGTATCCTGGCAGGTAATGGGCGTGCGCAATGATGCGTATATACAGGCCCATCCGGAAGAGGTGGAGCAGGACAAGGGAGCGGACCGAGGGCATTATCTGAGGCCGGAGCTCTTTGGCAAGCCGGAGTCCATGAGGATAGGCTACCGTGCGGCCCCTCCGCCCCGCTCATAGGGGGCGTCCGATAGCTGCGGCGAGTCGTATAGCGAGGTATGATGCTCGATCGGGGCGGATCTGGAATGTGATCTCGCCGTATGAGTCGGCACCCACCGGTCGATTCGGCGCAAGTGGCAGGAGGCTGCCATCTCTGCGCAGGGAGAATCCGAGCAGCGTAAGAGGCCCTCGCGGGCCTGTTTCGCCGCTCGGATTCACATTTAGAGCGAGAGACCGCACTCGAACCGGCGAGTGTGCCTACCCCGGGGAACCACAGGCCGGCAGCGCACCCGCCTTGGACTGGTGACGCATCCAGGCCGGAAACTCGGGTGACGTTCAGAAGTCACGTTATGCAGAGAGACTTCAGCGGGTTGACTGGTGAGATCTGCCTGCCGCCAGGGACTGCACCTGCAGTTCCAGGTTTCGCAGCCGAGCCTGCAGGCGGGCGTTCGCACGACCCGCGGCGGCGATCTGGGTCTGTTGCTGCTTGATGGCTTCCACCAGCACAGGCACCACGTTGGAATACTGCACCGACAGGTAGCCCTTCTCGTCCGCACTCACGAGTTGAGGCAGCACTTTACGCACTTCCTGGGCAACGAACCCGATCTGAGGGCCCTTGGGAAACGACCGCCCGGTATCGGGGTTCCACTCGAAGGAAACGCCACGAAGGGATTCGACCTTGGATAACGCGTTCTGCACCGTCTGAATGCGTTGTTTGTAGCGGGCGTCCGAGAGA
>DASXVS010000069.1 GCA_036504095.1 Armatimonadota bacterium
CCTGTGGGCGACCACGAACGTCACCGAGGCGGACACGGTCGTGGCGCGCGTTAAGGTCACATACACTGACGGAACCACCGTGGAAAAGCTTATCGCCTATGGTGGGGCCATCTTCGCGTTTGAAGACCTGCGCGGCGGCGCGCAGGTGGTCACCGCGTGGCGCGGCAAGACCGCCACCGGACGCGACGCCGCCGCCCGCCTGTGGACGTGGAACAACCCGCACCCCGAAAAGGCAATTGCCTCCGTCCGGGTTTCCAGCGAGGGCACGGAAGCGGCGCCGGTCCTGATGGGGCTGACGGGAGTCTCCTGAATCTGCAATAGACGGAGCAGGCGCGGATGGCGGCCGGTCTTCCCCGCCGCCATCCGCGCCTGTTCGCGGTCTCCGGGCGTCTACGAGCGTTGGCAATCAGTACTGGGGTACTGCCGGGTGTGCTGAATTACCCGATGGGAATGGTTGCAGCGGCATTTCCTTTATTCTGATAGCATTCGTAGCATCCATTTATCAGTCCACCTCTGATCCGCGCGCCGGCTGTAAGCAGTCTGGCGTCGGGATGACGGCCGCCGGATCCCACGTTGTGAAGAGCACATGGGTGGAACCCCTACAGGAGACCTGAATGAACCGACGTCTGCCGCATATCGCATATAACCTGACGAGTCTGGTCGGCGCCGTGCTGGCCCTGATCGCGTTAGGGCTCATTGCGATGCTCTACCTGCTGGAGACCTTCTCCAAGGCGAGCCACCCCTATATGGGGCTTATCACGTTCATCGTGCTGCCCGCTTTCCTCTGTCTGGGGATCGCCCTCGTGCTCTGGGGCATGTTTCGCGCGCGTCAGAGGGCCCTTGCGGGGACACCTGAACCTCCGATGCCGCGCATCGACTTCAACAACCCGAAGCATCGCAACGCCGTCGTGTTGTTCGCGTTCGGGGGTACGATGTTCCTCGTGCTATCGGCCTTCGGGAGTTACCAGGCCTATGAATACACGGACTCCGTGCAGTTCTGCGGTCTCGTCTGCCACAAGGTGATGGAACCGGAGTACACAGCGTACCAGGGATCGCCGCACGCGCGGGTTGCGTGCGTTGAGTGTCACATCGGCTCCGGCGCCTCTTCATTTGTGCGGTCAAAGATTTCCGGTTCCTATCAGGTATACTCCGTCCTTTTCCATAAGTACCCGCGCCCCATCTCCACGCCGGTCCATAGTCTGCGCCCTGCCAGAGAGACCTGCGAGCAGTGCCATTGGCCACGGCATTTTTACAGCGCCAAGCTCCTGAGCCGGAATTACTACCTGTCGAACCCCCAGAACTCGAAATCACACATCGATTTGCTGATGAAAATCGGTGGTGGCGATCCGATAGGCGGGCAGGCCGGGATCCACGCGCACATGTACCTGGATAACAAAGTCTCGTACATCGCCGTGGATCGCGGGCGAAACAACATCCCGTACGTGGAGTCCACAACTGCGGACGGCAAGACGACCGTGTACCGCACCACGGAGAACCCGCCGACGGACGCGCAGCTTGCCAAGGGCGAGCACCGGACTGTCGACTGCATCGACTGCCACAACCGGCCGACCCACGTTTTCCGCCACCCCGCGCAAAGCGTGAACCAGGCGATGGGCGCCGGCGTGATCAGCCCAACGCTTCCGGACGTCAAGCGCGTGTCGGTTGAAGCCCTCGAAGGGACATACACCTCAAGGACGAACGCTGATAGGGCCATTGCCAAGGCCATGACCGATTTCTACACGGCCAGTTACCCGAAAATCGCGGCCGACCGCCAGCCGGACATCCAGCAGGCCGTGTTACAGGTGCAGAACATCTATAACCACAACTATTTCCCGCGGATGAACGCCAACTGGAAAGGTTTTCCGGACCATATTGGCCACATGTACTCGGATGGCTGCTTCCGGTGCCACGACGGCAAGCACGTCAGTTCGGATGGCAAGGTGATCTCCAAGTCCTGCACCGCCTGCCACACGCTGCTCTCCCAGAGTGTGGGGACTGGGACACCGACGATTTCGCTGGGCGGTGTGGCGTTCAAGCACCCCGGCAACGTGGGGGATGCATGGAAGGACGCCAATTGCACCACCTGCCACGCGCAGCAGCAGTAGGAGTTCCGGGTTCCGAGTTCAGGTAGTAACGCAGCATAAACAGCGGGGGCGGCGGATCATTCGTTATTCGTCGCCCCCTTTTTGCGTCTCCGCGTGTTCGCGGTCCAGAATGCCCGTATGGAACACACGATCGCGGATGTGGTGGCGGCCATGCGCCGAATGGCCCCGGAAGAGTGGGCCGAGGAATGGGACAACGTAGGATGGCTGGTCCGTCGCGATGCGCCGATGGACGCCCCGCTGAAAGCCATCCTGTCGCTCGATCCCGTTGACCCGGATTGGGCGGCCGCCAACGGGTACCGCCTGAACGTGTGCCACCACCCCAACCCATTTCGCGGCTTGACGCGCGTGGACGACAATACCTACGCCGCGCGCGCCTGGGCGGCCGGCCTGAACGTGTACGCCGCGCACACCAACCTCGATGCCGCCCCCGGCGGCGTCAACGACGCCCTTGCATCCGCGCTCGGCCTGAGCGACACCCGGCCGATGCTCCCGTGCGACGGCGCAACGCTGGTCAAGTTCGTGACGTATGTGCCGGAGCCCCATCTGAGCGCGGTCCGGACCGTGTGCGCGGAAGCGGGGGCAGGCCACATCGGGAACTACGATGAGTGCTCGTTCGCCTGGCCCGGCACCGGCACCTTCCGCCCCCTGCCTGGCGCCGACCCGTATACGCGCACCGAAATCGGCCGCCTCGAGGAAACGGATGAGTGGCGCCTCGAGATGATCGTTCCCTCGCACCTGATTGAAGGGGTGATCGCCGCGGCGAACGCCGCGCACCCCTATGAGGAGATAGCCTACGACGTGATCCCGCTCGCGAACCCGGACCCGAGGGTCGGAATCGGCCGCATCGGCACGCTGCCCGAACCCATGGAGCTCGCGGAGTTCTGCAAGCACGTTTCCCTGAGCCTTCGAACCGATCGTGTGAGCGCAGGCGGCAGCGTCGACAGCGTGAGGACCGTGGCCGTGCTCGGCGGGGCGGGTGGTAAGTACCTCTCCGCGGCCGGCGGGGCAGACGTCTTCGTGACCGGCGAGGTGGGACACCACGACGCGCTGGAAGCCCAGGCGATGGGCATGGCGATCATCGATGCCGGGCACTTTGCGACCGAGCGGGTGGTCCTGGAACCGCTCAAGCGGTACCTGGAGGCCCAACTCCGCGGCCTGAACCTCACGATCGCGGACGAAACGGACCCGCTGCGCCGCGCGTAAGGACCATCGGAAATGGTAGCGCCGGCGTCCCCGCCGGCATCCGCCGCCGAACGGTAGCGCCGGCGTCCCCGCCGACAAGGCCGCGAAGCGGGGGGACAGCCTCGACACTGCTTCCAATTGTCGGCGGGGACGCCGACACTACCGGAAAGGACGCGCTCTGTGAAACCGCTGCACTGGATCGTTCTTGTGTCTCTGCTCGCCGTCTTCATCGCTCCGCCCACCCGGCGCGCGGCGTATGAGCAAGCCCGCCTCGTGCTGGGCCTCACGCCGCCGGAAGCGTACGCGTGGCCTGCCGTCTGGGGGGCCGAACACGTTCCGCACTCGCTCGCGAAGCGGCGCACCACAACCTACAAGCGTTTGGCCGCTGCTCACACGGACGACATCGGGTTGCAGATGGCAGTCGCCATTGAATCGGTTCCATTCAGCTTCACCGAATTCCCCAAAGCCAACGTCTATGGACTTCGCCCGCTGCTGAAGCGCTATCCGCGAAGCCCCGTACTGTACGCAGCCTTGCTCCAGTACGGTTCGCAGTGCCTCGGCGACGTTGGCAACGAATACAAGGCAGCTTCACCAAAGTACCAGCCGATGCGGGATGCGATCGACCCGCGACCGGCGCACCCCCTCCCTCGCGTGACGTTCGCGGAGTACGATGGATGGGCCGCCGCGGGCGAACGGCTCGAGCCGGACAACGCCTGGTTCACGGCTATGCGCGCTGTCGGATACTCGCAGCAACATAGAAGCGGCGCCGCCCTGGCAGCGATGGAGCGCGCGGCGAAGAAGGAAGACTGGGAGGATTATGACAGCGTCCTCACGGTCGCCGTGACAAATCTCCCGATTGAGGCGTACGGACGGACCGATCCCTTGGTGTTCCCCCGGATGATGACCCTGATGAGTGGAACGCTTCGCTCCGCGCTCTACGAGACGACGCGCGACGAGTCCCGGGCAGCGGAGAAGGCGGGGCACATTGAAGAAGGCCTTCGGATACGCCGCTCTGCCTGGCACCTCGCGCGCCTCTGGCGTCTGAACTCGAGGACAGCGATCGGCGCGATGTCGTCCGACCCGGTGACGAGCGCCGCGCTCCGTGGTTTGGGCGGACCCGAAAAGCGCGACCCCAACCTGACGAACGTTCAGCAGCGCGCGGCGCACCGGAAAGCCGTCCTATCGTGGCTGGATCGGACCGGACACAGGTCCGATGCCGATTTCCTCCGGCGAGACATGGCCCAGCGCGACGAGATGTACGCCATCATCAAGGCCGGCCTTCACAAGGCGGACTCTGTTCGCATCATGGTTTGGGCCGCGGCGACGTGGGGAGCCGCAGCGACGCTCTTCAACGCCGCGCTTTGGCTGGCACTTCTCGCCATGGCCGTATCCTGGGTTGCAGGCACGACCGGGCGGCGGGGTTTGCGCAGACTCACCGCGTGGGCCGTGGCGATAGCCCTGCTGGCATGGCAGGCGCGCGCAATGCAAGGCTTTTTCGCCGATGCGCCGGTCGCATTGTCTCCGTTCGCAATCGGGTGTCTGGCCGCCGCTGCCTTCGCCTTCTCCGTTCCGCTGGTCCTGTATTCGGTGTTCGCTCTGACGGCGCTACTCCGCCGCAAGCCGTTCCGCAAGAGCGTGGGCGATTGGCTGCGCGCTTCGATCATCCCAACGGCGTGCGTCCTGGCGATGCTGTTCGTGGGCGTGAGCATCTGGGGAGTGAAGCCGCAGCGCACGTGGCGCGAGAACCTGTATGGCCAGACCTTCGGCGAGGTAAAATACTACGCTCACCTCGTCGGCAAGACCTGGCCGGAGTGAATCCGGAGGGTCAGGGGCCCGCATGCGCGTCATAATGCCATGGGCGGCGCCGTTCCAGCGCGTGCGCGCCAGTTACCGTTGAACGTGAAGGGAGCACCTATCGATGAATCCGATTCACCTTGCCGGTCTGTTGAGTTTCGCCTGCCTCATGAGCGTCGCCGCCGTTGGGTCATCGCGCGCCGCGCGACCGGAGGGATTCGACATCTTCCCCTTCTCCCTCCCCCGCTGCCCGGACGGCGAGGTCCGCTTCGAGGAGCCTCGCGACATCGCGCGGGTGGTCGTCACGTTCGAGGGCGACGCGCCGGATCAGGTTTCGCTCTCCTATATGCACAAGGTCTGGCCGGAGACGCGCATCGAGACCGGTTACCAGGGCGTGGACAACGCCATGTCGATGGGCTGGTACCCCATCGAGGACTGGTTCAACTGCGACTGGCGCAAGGCGGAGACCAACATCGAGCGGCCCGACGCGAAGACGGTCGTCCTCACGTTCAAAGGCCTGGCGAGCGAGTTCCCGGACGTCACCGGATACGATGTGGCGTTCAGGCGGACCCAGGGCTTCCGCATCCAGGCTGACCCGCAGGCGAAGATCGAGAGCCTCCGGGTCTATACAGCTTCTCAGCCTGCAACCTCGACCATCCGTGTGGCGTTCTTGGACGGCTCCAAACACAAGGCAATCCGGGTGTCCGGTTACAACGCGGTCGTCGAACGCGTGAAGGCCGAATCCGGCGCGAAGGTGCGGCGAGGCGAGGTCATCCCCGACGAAGCCGGCAAGGGTTCTTTCACCGTACAAGTCTCCCACATGGCGCCGGCCCATCGGTTCTGCGGCGATGACGGGCACGTGACGTTCTCGTGGGACGGCGACGCGTTCACCGTCTCACTGACAGCGCTCGAACAGCAGGGACCTGTCTGGTTCGAAGATGAGGGCATCTTCATCACCCGCGCCGACGATCCGACCACCCTCGACGAGTACCGTAAGCGCTACGCCGGAGCAATGACGACCGCGCAGAAGGTGCTGAGCCTGCCGGAGCAAAGCCTGGGCGGCGCGCTCAACGGGCAGCCGAGGCCGCACCCGGATTCCTTCGTGGTCGGCTGCAAGAACGCCCGTCAGCGGTTCCGCATCGAGGCGAACGGCGACATCCACCTCGCGAAGGGCCCCATGGACTGGGTCCGGATGTCGGACTCGCCACGCTTCAAGAACACCGGCGACGCCCGGTTCTTCTTCGGACTGGAGCGTTACCGCGTCGTCTCGCGCGCGCCCGATCCCGCGCCGATCATGGCGTACAACACGCATCTGATTTCGGACGACATCGACGTCGATCAGAAGGCGTTCGCCGTGCCGCTGTTCAAAAAGATGGCGGATGACACACTCGTGGGCGATGACAGCATCGCCGGGATCGTCCAGTTCACGTTCCGCAACACGAGCGCGCACACGGCTTACGCCAGGCTTCCGATCGGCTACTCCTCCGAATCCCGCTCGTCGGGTGACAGGATGGGCGAAGGGAGCCAGTACGGTACGGAATCGGATGGCAACCGCGTCCCCAGGAGTGCGCGCGACAAGGTCGGCATCGAAACGCTGGCGGGTTCACCATCACTTCGGACGGTAACCACCCCCTGGAAGGACGAAAAGGTCGTCCGCTGTGTGCTTGACTCGGCGATGCGCGCGGAGCAATCCGGCGACTCGATCGTTCTGCGCCAGGAGTTGAAGCCGGGCGAAACGTGCACCGCGACACTGAGGATCCCTTACGTGTCGCCAAACGATGCGGAGTTGAAGGCGCTGGCCGCGCTCGGCACCGCCGCGGCCTACACCCAGGTCCGGGATTTCTGGCGGGCGGTCGGTGAGACCGGCGCGCAGATCCACACGCCGGAGCCCCGCCTGGACGCCTTGTACAAAGCCCATTTCGCCTACGTCAGCGTGGCGGACTTCGCGATGCCGAACGCGCCCGATCTCATCAACACCTCGGTCGGCACGTCCATCTACCCAAACTACACCAACGAGTCCTGCATGATCGTCGATGAGCTGGAAACGCGTGGCCTGCATGAGGAAGCGCGGCGGCGCCTGGCCACCTGGATCAGGTATCAGGGAACGGCGCCGGTCCTGGGCAATTTCAGCGACCACGACGGCGTCCTGTACGGCGCGGGCGGCTTCGAGTGCGGTAACACGTACGATCAGCATCACGGCTGGGCGCTGTGGCGGATCGCCGAGCACTTCTTACAGACGCGCGATGAAGCGTGGCTCAAAGTAAATGCGGGCGCGCTGGTGAAAGGAGCGGACTGGGTGTTCCGCCAGCGCCGCCTCACCATGAAGGACCTGCCGCATTCGCGGGGCTGGGAGTACGGCTTCCTCCCGGCGGGCAGCCTGGAGGACGTTTCCGACTACTTCTACTGGCTCTCCACCAACGCCGTCACGTGGCGTGGCGTTGACAGCGCGGCCAAAGCGCTGGAAGTGACCGGCCATCCGGATGCCGCACGCATCCGCAAGGAGGCCGACGCCTACAAGGCCGACCTGATCAAAGGATTTGAGACGTCGCGCCAGTACACACCGCTTGTGAAGCTGCCGGACGGCCGCTGGGTGCCGGACTATCCCAGCCGGCTGTACCTGCGCGGACGGGACACCGGCTGGATCCGCGAGGTGCTGGAAGGCTCCGTCTACCTGCTCATCACCGGCCTTTACCCGCCGGAGGGGAAACAGGCGCAGTGGATTCTGGACGATTACCAGGACAACCGCTACCTCGGCCATGATTTCGGCTATCCCGTGTTCAGCCCGGAGCGTCTGTGGTACGACGTGGGCGGGTTCTCGTGCCAGCCGAACCTCCTGGCGGGGCTGATGCCGTACCTGGACCGCGACGAGACGGAGATCTACATCTGGATGTTCTTCAACGCATGGGCGGCGTGCTATCGCGAGGAAGCGAACTCGATGGTCGAGCACCCCAGTCCGATCCTGGGCCACTCGAACCAGGCCATCGTGAAGACGAGCGACGAGGCCAACGCGGTCAAATGGCTCACTTATATGTTCGTCTACGCGCCGGGCGACACACTGTATCTGGGCCGTGCGATACCACGAGAGTGGCTGAGCGATGGCCGCGTCATTTCCGCGCAGCGTCTCAACACCCGGTTCGGCGAAGTCAGCGTCCGATACCTGTCAAACGCCGCGTCTGGCACGATCTCGCTGGCAGCCGATCTGGCCATGGAGAACAAGCCCGGGAGTATCATCGTGCGCATTCGCCACCCGGAGAAGAAGCCGATCAAATCGGTGACGGTCAACGGAGCGCCGCACGCCGTGCTCGACCCGGTTCGCGGCGACGTGGACATCACCGGCATGAGCGGCAAGGTGATCGTAGAGGCTGCATACTGAGGCCGAGGACGCCCGGTTCGCCGGGCTTGAGAGGAACAAATGACAGAACTACCCGGGGCGGTCCCGCAGAGCGACTACGTCCCATTCGGATACCTGGATAACCCGTGGCACTCCGCCGTCGCGAATCGCAGCGGCATCATCCGTTCTGTGCCGCCGATGGGTTTCGGCTTCTGGTGCCGCAGCATGCCATGGCCGTACGGTATGGGGGCGCGGCGGGAGATCAACTACCTCTCGTTCCTCCACCCGGCAGTGATCATCGACGGCGTCCCCTTCCATCAGGCCGAGGATTTCGAACGAGAGGGCGTCGAACTCGTCTCGCGGTACCACACGCAAAACCTGATGAGCTACGACTGGTCTTTCCGCGGCGTATCAGTTCGGCTGCTCTACCACCTCAACGGCGAGCATACGCTATGCTGCCACGTGGAACTGAAGAACGAGTCGGGCGAGGCGCGACAGGTGTCGGTGCACGCCACCCATATTTACGGGTATCCCGAACTGAGGTGGTGGGGCTCGGATGGGGTCGCCAGCCGGTACAACGTGGAGTCCGGCGCGGCTGTGGCCAAGATCTGGGCTTCCGGGGACGTCTTCGCGCTCTCGGGCGGCCCCGAGTTCACGGCGTACAAGGCAACCGCCTCTGCCGGGGAGTGGCGCGCGTGGATGGCCGGGAACGACCTGTCCTCCAACGAAGGCGCATCGTCCACCAGCCCGGAGCCGGTCTACAGTGTGCTGAGCGCATCACTCAAACTGGAGCCCGGTAGCGACTGGTTCGGCCTCGTGACCCTCACGCGCAGCACGAACGAGGTCTGGGCGGTGAAGGGCTCCGAAGAGGCTCGAAGCGCCGCCGAAGAGACGCTCAAACGCCTTCTGGCGGAGGACGGGGCGTTCTACGCGAGCGCGCCGGTACTCGCCGGCGACTGGCCGGCCGACTGGAAGCACGGCTGGATCTACGACCTGGAAACGCTCCGGATGAACGTCCGCGAGCCCGTCGGCATCTTCACCCACCACTGGGACGCGATGCAGGTGTTCACCCCGCGTTCGGTCCTCGGCGAGGCGGTCATCGACGCGACTTGCCTCAGTTATAGCGACGCGGCGCTGGCGAAGGACGTGATCCTCGGCACGTTCGCCGACGCGCCGATGCCGAACGTGCCGTGCGTGCGCGAAGACGGCAGCATGAACATGATCAGCATGGGCGGCGAGGAATGCGGCACCGCGCCGATCTGGGTCCTTCCGTTCCGCAGCATCCGGGCCGTCTTCGACCGCGATGGCGACGCCGCGTGGGTGACGGCGCTCTACCCGCATCTGGAAGCGTTCGTGCAGTGGTGGCTGGACAACCGCACCGACGCAACCGGCCGCTTCTTCTGCAACAACAGCTGGGAATCGGGGCAGGACGGCTCCAAACGCTTCCTGCTGGAGGAAGGCGAGGAAGGCAAGGAGGCCGAGTTCGTTCAGACCGTAGACGTTGAGGCCGCGATGGCCGACGCGATGGCCACGCTGGCGTACCTGGCGCCGGTCGCAGGTCGTCCGGAGCGCGCCGCGCACTGGACCACAATGGCGCAACAACGGGCCGATGCCACGCGCGCCATGTATGTGGACGGCTGGTTCCGCGATTTCGACGCGCGCACCGGTACGCCGATCATGCTGCCGGACTACGTGGACGTGATGATGCTCTTCCCGCTCGCGGTCGGCATCGCGACGCCGGAGCAGATGAAGGCCATCCGGCCGATGTTCGACTACTTCCTCGCCAATCCAAAGCACTGGCTGGAATGGCCGTCGTTCATGTTCGTGTTCACGGAAGCGGGCTGGAACGCGGGACTTCGGCAGATGATGTCGGACGTGGTCGCGAAGACGGCGGACCGGGTGTACGGCCGGACGAACTCATCGAAGACGGTGGAGATCGACCCCGCGCGTTCACGCATCCCCGAGCCGTACAACTACCGCATCCCGGGCATCGCCAACGAGTTCTGGCCGATGGAGCCGGCGACCCTCGCGCAATCCAGCGCCGAGGCTTACGGCTGGGGCGCCACGCTGCCGACGCTCGTGCTGCGCAACATCATCGGCTTCCGCGAGGATGGCTCCGGCTTCACGCTCGCGCCCACCCTGCCGGGCAGCCTTCTCACACCGGGCAGGCTTTACACCGTCACTAACCTGCGCTACCGGGAGTGCCGCTTCGACCTGACGCTGGAGACACTGCAGGAGGGCCGGTTGAAGGTGGGCATCCGCCTCCATGGCGCGTCAGCGGGACTGGCCGTAACCGGTTCCAGCGGCCCGGTTGAGGCTGCGGGGGCTTTCGAAATCGTAAACGGCGACACGCTGAGCTGCCGAATCATCCAGTAGCCATTCACGCCTTTCGGCAGTAGCAGTAGATGAACTGCTGTACCGTGCCGAACGGCGTATGGTGTTCCTCCGTGGTGTGCTCTATGAGGTCGAAGCGTTCGCCGAACTCATCGTGCAGGCTGTCGGGATCGTAGCGCATCACCGGCAGCCCGCTGCACTGGATCGGGCCGTCCGGTCCGAAGGTAGCCACGATAACGTGCCCGCCCGCCTTGACCGAGCGCTGCACGGCCTCGACGTACCTCCGCCGGTCTTCCTCCCCTGTGAGGAAGTGGAACACGGCGCGGTCGTGCCACATATCAAAGTGATCGGCCGGCAGTTTGACGGCGGTGATATCGGCCGCGATCCACGTGACGTCGGCGGCATGCGGGCCGAGGCGCTGCCGGGCGGCGTGCAGCGCCGGGGCGGAGATGTCGAGCACCGTTATATTCCGGTAGCCGGCGTTCAGCAGGTCGTCCACCAGCGTCGAGGCGCCGCCCCCGACGTCGATGATCTGCCCGGTCCTGGGCACGCCTGTGCGTTCGATGAGTTGGAGCGAGATCTCGGCGTGGTCCTGGAACCAGCTCACCTCGGTGAGAGGCTTGGTCTCGTAGATGTCCTCCCAGTGCTTTCTGGTCTCCATCCTCTCCTCCCGCAGCGCGCGCCTTTGCCCGACGCGCGCTTACCTGGCCTTGCCCACGACTACCTTTGCGATGCCGACGTCAACGCCCTGCCCCCCGGCCGTCTGGTGGCAATGGGCCGCCAGCGTGACCGTGGCGCCCGGCTTGAGCAGAGCGAGCGCGAAGCGGGATATCTCCACCGGGATGTATTCGGTTGTGAACGACGTTTCGCTCGCCGCGGGGATCCCGTTGATATAGATATCCACATCCTCGTCGTGGTAGACGAGAAACTGGAGGTCGCGCACCGGGTTTGCGGGCATGGTGACTTCGCGCCGGATCCAGATGTCCGAGGTGTTCCAGTTGGTTCGAACCGTGATACCGGGCGTGCCGGCGGTGCCGAACCCGGCCGGGCCTTCGGTCCAGGCGCTCGCGTCGAACTCCGGCTTCATCCAGTCCGCGCCCGGCTGCTCCGTCGTATAGCGCCACGTCTGCGCGGCCTTGCGCGAGGTGGGAACTATTTCCGTGATCGTCAGCCTCGGCGTCTTTGGCAGCGGCGCCCACGTGTTCACCACCGTCTTATCGCGCCTCGCCCATTTCAGCCACACAGGCCGGTCCGCCAGCATCTTGATGAACACACCGCCGATCACCGGCCGGGCGTGCATACCGACGCTGTTGACGTCATCCGTGCCATAGGAGTCCGCGAACGGCGAATGGGCGGTTGTCTCGTTCAGGTAGTCGTAGATCGGGGCGATGATCGTCTCGAAATCAGATTTCTTTTCGGCCAGCGTCGCGCTCCAGACCGACCAGTCGGCCTTCGTCAACCGCGTGCGGGAGTCGAGCGGCACTCCATACCGCTGTATCATGGTCTTGTAGTACGCGACTTCCTTGCGGGCAACGGAGGGCGGGAAGACGTTCAGTCCAAGGATCCGGTCCCACGCAAGATTGTACTTCTGGCTCCAGGTGCCCGGCTTGTCGAACGCGAGACGCGAGTGGTCGCCGTCATCGGAGGCCTTGATCCAGTGCTTTGCGTCAACCCGGGCGATTCCGGCATACCGCGCCGCGGTCACCTTGTCGCCGCGCATCTTGCAGAGGTCGCCGTAGGCGGCCAGGCCCAGGATCGCCTTGATGGAGAGGTTGGCGTTGTGCGCGAGGTGCCCCATGAAGTCGTCGGTGCACAACTGGTTTTCCGGATCGAGCCCATACCGCTCCAGGTATTTGGCCCACTGGGTCAACTGCGGCCACCATTTGGTCACGAATTTTGCGTTGCCGTCCGCCTGCGCGATGGCGTCGCAGAGGATCAGCATGTTGCCGCTTTCCTCGACCGGCATGCCTTCGCCGCCGTCATCGCGGCCGAACACCAGCGGGTAGGTGCCGAGATCGTGCGGTGCGCTCGGAAACTTCCAGTGTGAGGACGCCGAGTAGTCCAGCACCGAGACGAGCGTTGCCTTCGCGAGCGTCGGGCTGAGGAGGATCAGCATCGGGTCCATCGGGAAGAACACGTCCACGGTAGCGATATCGCCGTTGCTGGTGTTCTCCTTCGTAAAGAAAAGCGGCTTGCCCTTGCTGTCCGCCGCCAGGCCGCAAGCGGTCAGCGCCTGGCGATACGCGAGCGCGCACATCTGGGCGTATTTCGCGCCGCCGGCCTTCGTCGCGTCCGCCGTCAGTTCGCGGTCGAACGCAATTGCCCGTTTGAGCAGGGCCGGGTAATCGCGATGCGCCTTCCGAAGCATCGATTCCGGCGTCGCGCCGTTCCGCCGCCAGTACGGGCGGAGCTTCTGGCCGAAGTACTTGATGGAGTAAATCTCATCGTACGCGACGATGACCTGGCGGGTGACGTTCTGCGCGCCGACGTTTCCAAGGTCGAATGTGAACGCCATCACCGGCCGCGTATCGCTCGCCGGAGGCTGCGGTTGCGACGCATCGACCGGCTCGCCGTACTTCTTCGCGAAATTGGCCAGTAGCGCGCCATTATCGCCGGTGGCCGCTTTCGGGTAATACGCGTTGGCCGTCGCGACGTAGGCGTACCCCCAATTGATGCGGTGATCGTCCCCCGCGGACCGCAACACGGGCTGCTCGACGGTGCCCGCGCGCATAAAGGTGAGCGGGCCGGCGATGCCTTTGCCGGCCCTCACCGGCTCCTCGGGGCGATTGACTGCAAGCCGGGTATCCGTGCTGTCATATATCTGGACGTTGTGTTTCGCGCCGTCAACGGAGCGGACCTGCCAGGTGACGTAGGTCAAAGGCATCGAAAGCGCATCGAGGTCGTTCGGCAGCGCGGCGGTGAAGAAGGTCAGAGTGACGCCGACCTTTGCGTTCCGGAAATGGAATATGCTGCGGGTCGGGGTCACCTCCAGGCCGGTCTGCGGCATCGGCGGGACGCTCAGCGGGTCGGCGCCCATCAACCGGTAGGCGTCGCCATCCACTTTGATCATGCTCAACAGCGAGTGCTCGCGGCGGGTCCAGTGAACGGTGTTCGAGTCGTTGAGGTGATCCGCGGCCGACCAGATGCTGAGGAACGGATTGTGTGTCACCAGCGGCGTCGCCGGCGGCCGGAAGGGGGTTTGAGCGCCTGCGCCCGCCGCCACGGCGAGCAGTGCGACGATCGCGAAACTCATGGGTCTCTTCATCCGGTCCATTTCTCCTTGAAAGTGAAGTGCGCCACACGGAGGGTCTATGCACATTGTCGCGTCTCGACGGATGAACAGTCCAGCGATGACCGTTGCAGACCCCGCCGCCCGGGCGCACGCTTGATTCAATCGTGTTCACTGCGCCCTCCCGAAGCTTCACAAGAAGGTCATACATGCGTCATCGACCTGTCAGACCCGTATGTCAAACTGAACTTGCCGGTCGTTCAGGGCATCGATCACCGCAAAATGCGCCTGCCGCGAGAGGCGGGAGCATATCGGCCTCGGCATCGAAGCGATTTTGGACGGCGGCGTGGCCAAGGCCACAGAGGAGAACGTGATGAAACGAACCATCTTTGGCGCCGCGTTTGCGCTGGCAGCCCTCGCGGCTTCGCCGGCCCCACGCGCCGTCGCCCAGGGCGCCGCGGCGTCCCCCCCGGCCGCTTCCGGCACGGTCGCGCCGGCGAAAACGATCAGCTTGGACTTTCGCGACATGCAGTTGAGGGATGCCCTCAAGACCCTGTTTACCGGGACCGGCTATAACCACGTGGTCACGCCGGAAGCCGTTCTGGCCGCGCCCACGGTAACACTCAGCCTTCAGGACGTAACCGTGGAGAACGCCATCAGCATCCTGGTGAAGACAGCCGGGCTGAAGTACCACAAAGATCGCGACACGGGCGTGTACATGATCGAAGCCAGGTCTCCGGATGTCGCCCAGCCGACCGGTTCGACTTTGCCCACAGCCCTGGAGACGGTATCGGATCAGCCGGCCCCGGTGCAGATCGAGAAGATGACTTTGAACTATATGGACTGCGTTGATGTGTACGGCGCACTCTCCGGCCAGGGCAGCAACCGCGCGGCCTCGCAGAGCAACAGCGGCAGCAGCGGCTTCGGAAGCTCCAGCGGCTTTGGCAACTCCAGCGGGTTCGGAAGCAGCAGCGGATTCGGCAGCTCCAGCGGCTTCGGAAGCAGCAGCGGATTCGGCAGTTCCAGCGGCTTCGGAAGCAGCAGCTTTGGAAGCACGGGCTCCTCCTTCGGAAGCAGCAGCTTTGGAGGCAGTTCCTGGGGTCGTTGACCTGAGCGCCCCGCGCCAAGCGGCGGGAAGGTCTGGAACACCGACATTCCGGTCCTTCCCGCAGGCGGCGGAATGCTGTTCAGTCGCCGTACCCACGGCGCTACGATTCGCCGACTGCAAAACGCGGCGCCACGATCGGAGAGACATGAGACGTACCCAACGAAGCCGGCGCGGCGGTTTCACCCTCATCGAACTGCTGGTGGTAATCGCCATCATCGCGGTGCTTGCGGCGATGCTGTTCCCCGCCATCGCCAAGGCGCGGGAAAGCGCGAGGCGCTCACGGTCGCTCAGCAATGTCCGCCAGCTGGGCCTCGCCATGCAGGCGTACGCCGGGGATTACGATGGGCGCCTCCCCGGCTGGATGGTCGATCCGGCGCGCAACGTTCTGGTCCACAACGTCTGGGACGAGCAGATTGATTCGATGATCAAGGACAAGGGTGTCTTCTCGAACGGTGACAGGGGCATCGCATCGCCGTCGCAGCCGCGCCCCTGGGGGCGAACCCTCACCTATGTGATGAATGGCGCGCTCATCGCCCCTTGGGTCTCCGGCAACGTGGATTTCAGCCAGGTGCGCGTCTCCACTTTGAGCAATGTGCGGGAGCCTTCGCACACGATCCTGTTGGCAGAAGTCGCCACGAATGCGGGTTACGTTCCGGGCATGATTCTATCCTCCATCCCCACACACGTGAAAGGCGCGGGGGCGGCATCACCGGAGTATTTGAAGGCCATCGGCGGTGGGAGCGGCCAGGGAGGCCCCATCGACGCCGATCCCAGGATCTGGGTTGAACAGGGCAAGGGCGCGGCCTCTTACTCCGACGAAGTGGTCTGGGGATACGGAATCCCGGCGAACAAGATGGGAATCGGGCGGGACCTCTATGGCTACGGAGCCTGCTACGCGTTCCTCGACGGCCACGTCGCAACCCTGAAAATCACCCGGACGGTTACTGACGGGCAAACCATACCCGGTGGACCCTCCGCCAACTGGGCAGAGACCGGCGCGACGATCCGCAGCAACATGTGGTACCCCTGGTGAGCGGACTGCGGCTGCGGCCACCGCCGCCCCCGGGGTGGCTCCGGCGCGCCGGCGGGATTCAGCCGGCGGGGAGGCATTTGAGGACCACAATCGTCACGTCGTCCCCCAGTTCGCCCCAGAGATGCACTTCCTCCAGGAGAGCTTCGGCGATTCCGGCCGCGCTCAGCGAGGCGTTACCCGCGATGACGCCGGCGCACTGATCCAGCCCGAACTGCACCTCATCAGCGCCTCTCGCTTCGAGGTTACCGTCTGTGCAGAGAACGATCACATCGCCGTCTTCCAGCGACCACGATTCCGCCGAACCATCCCACTCCGCGAGGACACCGAGTAGAGGATTGCCGACCCTTGAACGGCTGATCCGGGCCGTGCGGGCGGACCACCGGATCGCGGCGGGGTGCCCTGCGTTCCACAGCGACACGCGGCGGGAAACCGGGTTCACCTCCGCCACAACCAATGTCGCAAACTCCTCCGTGGGGAGAAGCGCTTTCAGGTCCTTGTTGAGGTCCACCAGGGCCGCGTGCGGAGAGTGCGTGCTAAGCAGCCACGGTAAAAGGTGGGTGATGCTCGTGGAAGTCAGCGCGGCGGGCACGCCCTTCCCGGAGACATCGCCCACCACAACGTTGAGCCGCTGTTCGTCTTCCACGAAGATGCAGAAATCCCCACCCACTTCGTGGGCGAACTCATACCTGAGCGCGATATCCCAGCCGGGCAGCGACGGAGCGGCAACCGGCAGTGCCGCGCGCTGGATCGCGTGGGCGATGTCCAGGTCATGGGTCAGCGCCGCCATTGTTCTGGCCGCCCCTTGGTGGTAGGCCTGCATCTTCCGGTAGAAGTCCACGTAGGCGGCTATTTCGCGCTTCCGCTCGGTGATATCGCGCATCTGGAGGAGGAACTCCGGCGCGGGCCCCGGTATCGGAAGCGCGAGCAGTTCGACGGTGATCTCCAACCCGTCCGAGCGTACCGAGGGGACTTCCCGGACCTGCCCCACATAGTCGCTCGCGCCGGTTTTCAGATAGCGGGCGAAGTCCTCCTTGAGCACGCGTTCCGCCCCCGGGATGATCAGGCTGGCAATGCTGCAGCCCAGCGCCTTGCTGCTCCTGTACCCGAAAATCCTCTCCGCGGACGCATTCCATTCGCGCACCCGGCACCTTGCGTCCAGCACCACCACGGCGTCCGGTGATGCGTCGCGAAGACTGCTCTCGATCGCGGCCCAGCGCTCCGGAGGCCTAAGCACGTGATCAAACCCCCTGCGGGGAATGGCGCTCTTCTTGCGGGCGCGTCCCCGTGGAAATCGGGAACGTGAGGGTGGCGCGCGTGCCGTGCCCTTCGACGCTCTCCAGCGTCAGCGTACCGCCGTGCGCCTCCATCAGGCCCCGCGCGATGCGCAGCCCCAGTCCGCTGTGGTTGTCACCGGGCGTTCTGGCCACGTCCGCCCGATAGAACGGGTCGAAAACGAACGGGAGGTGCCTGGCCGCGATTCCGGCGCCCGTGTCCTCAACTACGAACCCCGGTGGCTGCGCCGTCACGATCACGCGAGCCTCGGCCCCGCGCCCGGAATACGAAATGGCATTTTCCAGAAGGTTGTCCAGTACTTGCGACAGACGGAGCCTGTCCAACTCGACCATCACCGGCTCACCGTCGGCTACCGGCTCCAGCCGGATTCCCGCGGCCTCCGCCGCCTGCATGTGGGTGCTCACCGCATCGTCCGCCAACTCCCGCAGGTCCACCGTCGAGCGCACGAGCGGCACCTCGTTCAGATCCAGCCGCGCCACTTCCAGCAGGTCATTCACGAGGCGGCGCATCCGTTCCGTTGAGCCACGCATGAAAGAGAGAGCCTCGGCGCGGCGGTCCGGCTGGTCGGCAAGTCCGTCCTGAAGCGCCGAGGTCATCGCCTCCAGTGTCGCCACGGGGCTCCTCAGTTCGTGGGCCACGTCCGCCAGAACCTGGCGCCGCCGGCGCGCATCATTTTCCAATGCCGCGATCTGGGCGCCCACTTCCTCGGCCATCTCATTCATCGTTGTGGCGACGTCGGCGAACTCGTCGGTTCCGGTGACCGGTATACGGTGAGAGAACTGCCGTCCGTGCAGAGCGCGCGCGCCCTCGGCGAGGGCCGCGAGCGGCCTGGAGAAGCGAAGGCTGACGTACCAGCCGGCCAGCAGCCCGAGGATGACGGAGATGACGCTTTGAGCCCAGACGCTCTGGTATATAGGGCGCCAGGGCCCGGCGCCGGGACCCTGCGGACCCCTCGGACCGGGAGGTCCCGGAGGCCTCGGGAAGCCATCGCGGCCGTTTGGTCCGGGCGGCGGCCCGAGGGCCCCATCCGGCGGCGGCCCGAACGACAGGCTGCCCATCGGACCCATGTGAATCCTGGCCTGCGCGTCCCGCGCTTCCATCTCACGATTGAACCTCTGGAGGTCCTGCTGCATCAGGAACCTCAGCGTGAGAAAACCCAGCGCCCAGCTCAGAGTGGTCACCAGAAGGAACGCCAGCGTGAGACGCGTGCGCACGTTTACCTTGAGATTCCTAACCTTCGGGACGAAACGCATATCCGGTACCTCGAACGGTCACGATGGGGCAGGGCGTCAGGCCGGCCGCGATAAGTCGCTTGCGCAGCCGGTAGATGTGGGCATCCACGAGACGGTCGTCGCCGTAGAAGTCCTTCCACACCAGGGAGACGAGTTGGTCGCGGGACAAAACGCGCTGCGGCCGGCTCACCAGGGCGTCCAGGAGGTCGAATTCCAGCGCGGGCAGCTCCACTTCAACGCCGTTGACGAAGACCTGCCTCTGCTCCTGCGCGATTTCCAGCGGACCGAACTGAAGGGATGGTCCCTCCAAGTACGAAGAGCGTCGCAACAGCGATTTGATTCGGGCAACCAGCTCCATGGGGCCGAACGGCTTTGTAACGTAGTCGTCCGCTCCGAGGTTCAGCGCCTGCACCTTATCCACTTCCGCGTCGCGTGCGGAGAGCATCAGGATCGGCACCCTGGAATGCTGCCGTATCGACCGGCAGAGCTGAAAGCCGTCCATCCCCGGCATCATCACGTCGATAATCACGGCATCGGCCCCTTCCTTTTCGAAAGTTTCCCACGCGGCGCGGCCGTCGTGCTTCGCGGATACCCGGTAGCCTTCAGCTTCCAGATACCAAGTGACAGCCTTGGTAAGGCCTTCGTCATCGTCCGCGATCAATATGTGTCCCGCCATTTGAGCCTCCAGAGAGGGATTGCTTCCACCTGCCCTCACGTGCCGGGGGAGCCTTCGCCAGTTCTAAGGTACACCAAGTTTATGAACTCTTAATGACCTCCGTGTGGAAGACCGATGGATTCTACGCCGATTTTCGCCGCAATGCCAACGCAAACAGGCGAGTTCACAGAGACGTCATCTTCGCGTCACGGCCTGTCCAAGCTGCTCCGGTATCCTTGGGATGTAGGCGTTCCCGGCCCGCGTGACTGGGCTTCAGGCGGGCCGGGCGCCACACGGAAGCGGATCGATTCCCCTTCCCCATTCTTGCCAAGGAGGCACGAGGATGCACGTACACAGGATTCACAGATTGTATGCAGCCGCCGCGCTTGGCGCGGTGATCGCCGGCGCAGTGTCCGCCCAGACAGTTACGTTGAAGCCGCGCGGCGCCCGGGCAGCCGGCTCGGCCACCGTCACAGTAACGATGCAGGGCAAAGACGCTGTCGCCACGGTCAAATCCACCAACAGCGATACACGCTCTCTTTTCCGTGACATCGCGACGAAATCCGGCGCGAAGATCCTGCTCGGTTCCACCGTGGCCGGAACCGTCACCTCCGCCGTGGATGCCCAGCCGCTTGAGACCGCCATCAGGACGGTGGCCGCTTCCGCCGGTCTGAGCGTCCGCAAGGTGTTGGTCGCCCCGGCCACAGCGGCCGCCCTCACCGAAGAGACGGTGGCGCCCCTGGCCGGCGCCCTGATCACCGCGGCGTCCGACGCCGTGGTGGTCGATCCCTCCACCGGGCGTTCGGTGACGCTGACCTTCGCGGATACGGCGCCCAAGGCGGATGCAGCTAAGGCCGTTGTCTACTACGTGATGAGGATTCCACCCGCGGGGCGCACGCCACAGGTGACCGGCGATGCGGCCAAAGACGCCGTCGCCAACGCCGCGGCAAGCCTGAGCGCCCTGTCAACCACCGAACGCATGCAGGCGGCCCGCGACCTTCAGCGTCAGATGTTCGAGAGCCTCACGCCTGAGGAACGCGATCAAATGCGGCAGCAGGGAGGTCCCGGCGGCTTCGGCGGCCCTCCCCCCGGCGGATTTGGCGGCGGCCCCGGCGGCCCGCCCCCGGGAGATGACGGCGGCGGCCCCCCGCCTCCGCCTCAGTAGGCCCACACGCAAACGCATGACGAAAGGAACCGCTGGGACCATGTTAACCCGAATTACAACCACAATCGCCGTCCTTCTGTCCGCCGCACTGGCCGCGAGGGCAGGGCAAACATCCGACGCATCGCCGGTTGACATGTCCCAGCCTCTCACCCTGAGCGGCGCGATCAGGATCGCACTGGAGAATCAGAACCAGATCGGCATTGCTCGAAGCCAGCAGTCGGCGGCGGAGGCGGGGCTTGTGCAGGCGCGCTCGGCGTATTTCCCGACCGTGACGCCCGGCTACCTGAACACCTACCGGAGCGCAACGCGTGGCGCCACCGACACTCAGAACAGCGCCACCGTTGATCTCACGCAAACCCTCTACGATTCCGGCAAACGCGAGCAGACCGTGGCTCGCGGCCGGAACGCCGTCCGCGCCGCCGCGTACAACGTCACCGACGTACGCCAGTCCGTGATCCTGAATGTGACGACCGACTGGTACGAACTGCTAAGGAGCAAGGAGTTGGTGCGCGTGGCCGAATCCGGTGTGGATCGGGCCAAATCGACCCTGGATGCCACACGTGCATTCGTCGAATCAGGCTCATCCGCGCGGAAGGACGTCCTGCAGGTTCAGGCCGATTACGACAATTCGCAGGTTGCCGCCATCCAGGCGCGGAACAACGTGCGGCTTGCCGAGACGACGTTGAAACAGGCGATGGGCATCGTCACGAGCCAGCCGATCCTGACGGTCGGCAACGGGGCCGCGGCGCCAGGCCCGACGACGGATGCGCTGGCCGACGATCTTGATCGGGCCTACAACAACCGTCCCGACCTCCGAAGGGCCCTTCAGGATGCCGATTCCACGCGCCGGGCGGTGACGATGGCCCGCATAGAGGCCGGACCGAAGGTCACGTCCACCGTTGGCGCCACATACAGCGCCCACCCGAACCCGGGGACGGACAGCGTGATCCTCACGAGCGTAACGTATCCGCTGTTCGATGCGGGAGCTTCCCGGGCGGCGGTCCGCGAGGCGAGGGAGTCGGCGCGCCAGTCCGCAATGCAGATCGAACTGATGCGGCAGGAGATCGCCGCCGGCGTGGAAACGGCGTTCCTGCAGCGCGAGGAAGCGCGCACAAGGATAGCGGCCTCGCAGACGGCCCTGGTCGCGGCCAGGGAAAACTACGCCGCGGCCTCCGAGTCGCACCAGGAAGGAAGCGGCACCATCCTGGACGTCATCGCGGCCCAGAACCAGTTGGTCACCGCCGAAACCAACGCTGTGCAGGCCATCTATGACTATTTCACTGCCGCGGCGCGATTGGAGCGCGCTGTCGGAGCCAATGAGCCCGGCGGAGCAGAAGGAGAAACCAGATGAGACGGACCAAACCATCATTCGCCATTGCGACCGTGGTGGTCCTGGCTGCGGCGCTGTATATGGCGCTCGGACGGCGGGATCCCAACGCGGCGCAGATGACCCAGTACAAAGTCGCCGCCGCTCAGATCGGCTCGGTGCGAAAAACAGTCTCATCGACGGGAACTCTCCAGCCGTGGACCACGGTGGACATCAAGTCCAAGGCCGGCGGGCGCATCGTTCAGATGGCTGTTGACGTCGGCAGTGAGGTGAAGAAGGGGCAGATCATCGCCCGCATCGATCCTTCGGACACTCTCTTGAGCGTGGACCAGGCCCGATCCGACATCTCCTCCTCGGACGCGAAGAAGGAACAGAGCCAGCGAACGTATCTGCTGCAGGTTCAGCAGACCGAGATCTCCATCGCCAATGCCGGGGCCGCCCTGATATCGGCACAGAAGGGGCGCACGGCGGCGGCCGTTCGGCTCGAGACCGCGAAGATCCAGGCGGGCGTGCAGCCGGCTCTCACCAAAGCGAGCATCGCCCAGGCCCGGGCCAACTTCAATCAGGCCGTCAAACAGCGGGCGCAACTGAACGCCACGAACGAACAGCAAAAGGCCAGCGCACAGTCGGCGTACGATCAGGCGATGGCGAATTCACGCAACAGCCAGTCCAATCTGAAGCGGCAGACCACCCTTCTGGCCAAGGGCTTCGTCTCCGAACAGAGCATGGAAAACGCCCGCGCCGCCAACGAGGTGTCACAGGCGCAAGTGGACACCGCGCGCGCAAAACTGCAGACGCTGGACGCCGAATTGAAAGCGGACGTGGACACAGCGGACGCGCGTGTGGAACAGGCGAAAGCGGCGCTGCAAAGCGCCGAAGCCGGCGGCGTTGAAGTGAAGACCCGTCAGGATGCCGTTCGTGAAGCGGCGGCCGCGCTGGAGCAGGCGGACGCTCAGGTAACCCAGGCGGAGCAGGCTCTGCGCCAGGCAAGGGCCGGCGTGGCCAATGACGCGATCCGCCGGCTGGATATCGCCAGCGCCGAGGCGAGCCACACGCGCAGCCAGGCGACCTTGAAGAATGCGGACGATACGCTCGCCCAGACAACGGTCCGCGCGCCGTCCGACGGCGTGATCCTTCAGAAGTACGTCGACCAGGGCACGATCATCACATCCGGCCTCTCCATGAACTCGACCGGTTCCAGCATCGTCCAGTTGGGGGATACGGCGCGGATGTTTGTGGACGTGACCGTGGACGAGACGGACATCGCCAGCGTGAACGTGGGCCAGCAGGTGGAGGTGAGCATGGACGCCTATCCCGGCGTCGCCTTCGAGGGCAAAGTGTCCCGCATCGATCCCCGCGCCGTCGCCGAACAGAACGTCACCCAGATCCACGTGCGCGTTGAGGTGGACAATTCGTCGGCCACGTTCCGCCTGTTGAAGCCGGGGATGAACGCCACGTGCGACTTTATCGTAGGCGAGAAGAGCAGCACCCTCATCGTGCCCTCCACCGCCGTTCGCTCCGACGACAACGGTTCCTACGTTCAGATCGCCGGCGGCGGTAAACCGGCCCCGGCGGACACGGGTTCCAGCCAGGCCGCCGATTCGGCCATCCTGGTCGGAGTGAAACTGGCCCGCAGATCGGTGGAAGTCGGTCTGCAGGGCGACGAGGCCACGGAGATCACTTCGGGGCTGAAGAACGGCGAGATCGTGGTCGTCCAGACCATCGAGCCCGCGACTTCAACAACGCAGAAGACGACCACGAGCGCCATCAAGAGCGGGATGCCCGGTGGCGGCGGCCCGCCCCCTGGTCCGCCCCCCGGACGGTAGGAGCGCAAAGGAGAAACGACCATGACATCACAACTTCCCAAACCAAAGCCGCTCGTGCCCGAACTGGAACCGCCTTGTCCACCCAACCGCGCGAACGGGAATGGAACGGCCACCGGGATTACCATCCCGAAGATCATCCTGGCCAAAGGCTTCAACACCGTCAGCCTCCTGATGGCCATCCGCGGCCTCGGCGCGAACAAACTGCGCGCGATCCTGACGATGCTGGGTGTGATCATCGGCGTCGGCGCGGTGATCATCGCCATCGCGATCGGGCAGGGCTCGCGTGAGGCGGTCTCACAGAGCCTGCGTCAACTGGGCACGAACACCCTGAACGTGATGGCCGGCGCCCAGCGCAGCGGTGGCATCGGCTTCGGCTTCGGGTCCCGCAGCACGATGAAGCCCGCCGACGCGGCGGCGATATTGAAGGACTGTCCCAGCGTCATCCGAGTGTCGCCGCAGGTTCAAGGCGGGGCCCAGGTCAAATACCAGGACAAGAACGACAACGTCACCGTCTATGGACAGGGCGTGGACTACCCGGACATCAACAACCACCACGTCCGAATCGGGCAGTTCTTCGACGCGCAGGACGTGAAATCACGCCGCCGCGTGGCCGTGCTCGGCTCCACCACCTTCAAAGACCTGTTTGAGGAGCAGACCGCGGTCGGCAAGTACGTGCGCGTGGCCGGACAGCGGTTCGAGGTGGTCGGCGTGTTCCAGTCCAAAGGCGGGACGGGGTTTCGGAATCCGGACAGCGGAGTCTACGTTCCCTACACCACCGCCATGCGACGCCTTTTCGGGCAAACGAGCCTGCAGGGCATCACGTGCCAGGCGAGTTCCGACAGCGTCATGAAACGGGCCCAGCAGGAAATCACGGAGACGCTGCGGCGCCAGCACGGCATCTTCACCGGGGCGGACGACGATTTCCTCGTGTTCAACCAGGCCGATCTCGCCGCGGCGCAGAACGAACAGCAGGATACCTTCTCCTCGCTCATCACCTACCTCGCCATCGTTTCGCTGGTTGTGGGCGGCGTGGGGATCATGAACATTATGCTTGTCTCCGTCACGGAACGGACCCGCGAAATCGGTGTGCGCAAGGCCATCGGCGCCAAGCGCCGCGATATACTCGTCCAATTCCTGCTGGAGGCCCTCTTCCTGTCGCTGATCGGCGGGGTGCTGGGCGTCGCCCTCGGTATCGGCGGCGCGAAACTCGTCGAGTCCGTCAACAACTGGACCGTGCTTGTGGCGCCGTCCACGGTGCTTCTCGCGTTCAGTTTCTCCGCCCTCGTGGGGGCCTTCTTCGGGTTCTATCCCGCGTGGAAAGCCTCGCGCCTGAGCCCGATCGATGCGCTCCGCTATGAGTGATACACAGAAAGGAAATCAACGATGAAACGGATCCAATGGCTGCTGGCGGCTGGCATCGCCGCTACATCTCTGGCGCCGGGCCCCCTGGCGCAGGGACCGCCCAACGGGCAGATGCCCGCAGCGATGCGGACAAAGATGAAAGCGTGGGCGTCGTGGCGCAAGACCCACAAGAACTTCACGGCGCTGGAGCAGACGATTCGCGGGCTGGAGATGATTCAGGAGGACCGAAGTACGCGGCTCTCAAAACCTCAGGCGAAGACGGTTGCCGGCGTGCTGAAGGCGTGGCGGCATAAAAAGGTGATGACCAACACTCAGGCCGGGAAGGTCAACAAGCAGATCATCGCCACCCTCAACGTTCCGCAATTGAAGAAAATCGCCGCTGGGGCGCGCCCGAACGGGGGCGGCCCCGGGGGCCCTGGCGGTCCTCCTCCGGGCGGATTCGGCGGTCCTCCTCCAGGAGCGTTCGGCGGACCACCCCCAGGAGGACCCGGCGGACCACTCCCCCGAGGCATGGGTGGACCACCCCCGGGAGGCCCAGGCGGACCGCCCCCTGGCGGACCTGGTGCTTTTCCCGGCCCGAAGGAGTACAACCCGCTGAACCCGGACACGCTGCCCTTTGCGCCGGAACGTCCGCGGATGAAGAACGTCGTCGATGGTCTGATCAAGACACTCGCGGCGCAGGGAAAGTAGCGGGTCTCCGCCCCCGGGGCGGCGTTTTCGCCGGCGCGATATGACGGCGCTGGAGGAGGTGGCAGATGGCACTGATTGAAGTAGACAGACTGACCAAAACCTATCACCTGGGCTCCCAGGAGGTTCGCGCCCTGAGAGGGGTGAGCCTGGAAGTCCAACGCGGTGAGTTCCTCGCGATCATGGGCCCTTCAGGATCCGGTAAGTCTACGTTCATGAACCTCATAGGCTGCCTGGATACACCCACCAGCGGCTCATACACGCTCGACGGTATTCAGGTATCCGGAATGAACGAAGACGAGTTGGCTGAAATCCGCGGCTCCAGGATCGGGTTTGTGTATCAGACCTTCAACCTGCTGGCGCGAACCACCGCCCTGCAAAACGTGGAGCTGCCGCTCTTCTATGTCGGGGCGGCGAACCGCCGGGAAATCGCCATGCGGTGCCTGGAAGCCGTCGGCCTGGGCGACCGCATGCACCACAAGCCGAACGAGCTCTCCGGGGGCCAGCAGCAGCGGGTGGCCATCGCGCGGGCGATGGTCAACGACCCGCCGATCATCTTCGGCGACGAGCCAACCGGTAATCTGGACACCAGCACCGGGGAAGAGATCATGTCCATCTTCGGGCAGTTCCACCGCGCCGGGAAAACGGTCGTCATCATCACCCACGAGGAGGACATCGCCGAGCACGCCCAGCGGATCATCCGGTTCAAGGACGGGGTGATCGTGGGTGACGAGCCGGTATCGCGACGCCGGGGAGACACATCGACGGTTCGTGCCGCCGGGCCGCTCACACGGGAGCCCCCGGCCCGCGTGATCGCAGGAGCGGTTTCCCCGACGACGTGAGCCCCCATCGGCTGAAGCCGACTTTGTGCCACCAGCCGTCGGTTTCAGCCCTTGGGGTCTCACGAGCCTTGCTTTGATTTGCCTCTGGATATTTGTCCGGCGGTCTGCTATCATCTTTGTAACATCAGGAGCGACCCTTCGGGGTCCGGCAACCGGGCAGGAGACGCCACGGTGCCAATGAGGACGCAAGCGTCCTCGATGAGCAAAGGGAGCGATCCCGTTTGAAGAAAAGTCTCCACGGATTGGCCATCCGCCACCGCTTGCTGATGCAACGGTGGCAATTTTGCATTTTGGCCCTCCGGATTTGGTGGTCCCTCACGGTCCTCCTGAACACTGAAGGAGATACATATCATGAGTGACCATTCAAATGCCCGAACCCCATCCAGCGAGCTCCCGCAGCGCTTCGGCGCGATCCATGCAACCGTAACGCCCGGCGGCATGGCCCGGAATGGCGCTCCCGGTGATCTTGACGAACTCGCCGCAGCGGCCGTAAGGTTCTTCGCCCGAAGGGGATTGCCGATCGCGGCGGCCCCGAACACAATGGACGGCACGGTGACCCTGGCTGGCCGGTTCGACCCCTCGCGCCACCCCCTGTTCCGCAACGTATTGAGCCTGTGGACCGCCGAATCGGGCGACGAAACGCCCGGGTGCTTCGTAACCCCCGAGCCGGGTGCAGCCGATGACGAGGGAGGATTCCGCAAAGCCTGGGCACGGGAAGAGCGCTGGCAGAACCGTCTCGACCGCATCGCATCGGACCTGGGCTTCCGCACCTGCTCCGGCGAGGGCGCCCGGTGGGCGCAGGCGGCGGGAGGTCCCGCCGAGCATATCCGGTCGCTCGAAGACGCATTCTCCTCGCTGAGGCAGGACGGACGGGTATCGCGGTTCCCCCGCAAGCAGATCACAGTCGCTCGCCAGGCCACCTGCGCGCCGTACGGATTGCCCGCCGTCATTCTGAAACTGAAGGGCACGTGCCGCGTGTTTTCCGAGAGGCTGGGGCGCGACCTGCTGGAGGCGAGCCCGCGTCTCATCTCGCTGACGGAGGTGGCGCCAAGCGTGGTCTTGGCGGAAAACACGCCGCCACTGGACAACGTGTGGGACGACAGCCGCTTCTGGGCGGCCTGGCAGTCTTTGCCGCCTTCGGCGTGGGAGGTGGTAGACGCCTGGGCGGCGGTGCGCGTCCTGCGGTACGTGGAAACCCCGGACGGCGAGTGGCGCTTCTATGCGCAGACGCATCAGGCCCGCAACGTTGTGCAGGCGCCCGAAGACCTGCCGGCGGCGCCGGACCAGCCGCCGGCCATCGCCTCCGCCGAAGCGGAGCGCTGGCGACGGCGGCGCTGCTGCGAGATCGCGCTGGCGCTGCGCCTCAACGCCGCGGATGACGGCGGGCTGTGCCGGCACGCCATCGGCAACCTCGCAGCCCCCTATCCCTTCGTCCACCGGTTGAACAGCAACGCGCCCGGCGTACGCGCCGTCGAAACGTATCTCGCGAAAGCCGCGACCGTGCTGCACTGGGAACTCCTGTGCCGCGAACAAGCCGCCGACGGGCCCGTCTTGACCGCCGAGTATGCCGGCATCGTCCGTAATGCGCGCACGGGTCTGCGGCAGGTTCAACAGCATCTGCTCTCGGCCGCGTGCGCCTACGAGGTTGTGGACGATGAGCCGGCGACCGTGGCGGCCCGCGCCCGGTAACCGGGCGGAGCCGATTCGAAACATCCGCGCCAATTTCACCCATTCCCATGGGAACGATAAACCGCCGGCGTTCGTTAGTGCCCTCTGGCCGCGGCGCGACCCGCATCGCGGTGTCGCCCGCGCCCGGGCACGGCGTCCAGCCGGTCCGAGGATGCCGGAGCCTCTCGGCGCTCCGGTCGGAAGGGAACTGGGATGAATGTAATACACCTCCGCCATGCGGGTTGCCTGGCGGTCATACTTGCTTGCAGCGTGTCCGGAGCCAGTGCCGACAGCCGCCACGCGCCACGCCACACCGCGTTTTATCTCCGTACGAATCTGGTCTCGGACATCGCCGGGGTCGCGCTTAATACCGACCCGAATCTTGTGAACCCCTGGGGCATCGCGGTGAACCCGCATGGCCCCATCTGGGTCGCCGATAACGGCACGGGGCTTTCCTCCGTATTCGATAACGGAGGCAACCCGCTCCCGTCCGAGGCGTCACCGCTGGTTGTCACGATCGCGCCGCCCGCCGGCAGCCCGCCGGATGCCACCGCGGCGCCGACAGGAGTGGTGTTCAACGCATCCAGCTCGTTCGCCATCACCGCCGGGGCAAACTCCGCGCCGGCGCGATTTATCTTCGCAACCGAGGATGGCACCGTCTCTGGCTGGAACCCGACCGTGGCCGCAACGAGTTCGGTGCTGGGCTTTGACAACTCAAACGCGCCGGCCGGCGCCGTCTACAAAGGCCTGGCGCTGGGGCACAATGCCACCGGCGACCACATCTACCTGACCAACTTCCACACGGGGATGGTGGACGTCCTGGACGCCGCATTCCACCCGGTCGTACTGCCGGGCGGCTTCACGGATCCCAACATCCCGGTGGGTTTCGCGCCGTTCGGCATCCAGAACGTGGGCGGAATGCTGTACATCACCTACGCCAAACAGAACGCGGAACAGCATGACGACGTCAGCGGCCCGGGTAACGGCTATATCGATGTGTTCGATACCGATGGCCATCTTCTGCGTCGCTTCGCCTCGCAGGGCGCGCTCAATTCACCATGGGGAATGGCCGTTGCGCCCCACAGCTTTGGCCGGCTCGGCGGCGCTCTGCTCGTCGGCAACTTCGGCGACGGACGGATCAACGCCTACAATCTCGCGACCGGCGCCTGGGTGGGCGCCTTGATGGACTCCCGAAATCGGCCCATCGCCATCGACGGACTCTGGGGCCTGGCATTCGGCGTTCCTGAAAGCGACCGGGACGACGACAACCCCGCGCCGCTCATCTTCACGGCGGGCATCGCCCACGAGGCCCACGGCCTGTTCGGCAAGATCGAGGCCGCCAGGAAATGACCGCGGCACTCGTCGCATAACCTCACCGAGGCAGGAGCCACGCGGCCCCTGCCTCTCCTCTTGGCCCGGCCGCCAAAGGGGCTACCGACATGTGGACCTGTGGACCGCATGTCGCCTCCGAAACGCAAGAGGGGGATATGACCTCGTTCGTTCGGTCATATCCCCCTCTCGCGACCCTGCCCGATCGATTCCCGCGCTCGTTACGTGCTACGGACGATGCTGATCAACGCCGCCGGGGACATACGTCTGCTCCGGTCTGCGCCACGCGGCCCGCCCGTCCGTGTATAGGTAGTTCGCTCCGCCTCCGTGCCGGCCGACGGCGAGGGCGGCATCCTGCCCCGTCGCGGTATCGCGGAACCAGAATTCCTGCGCCTCGAACGGGTGGTAGTCGTCATCATTGGACCAGCCCAACTGCGAGAGCCGCCGGGTGTCACGCTCCGCGAACAGGACCGTGTCCGACGGGTGGGCTATGGAATGCAGCCCCGTCCGCCGTCCGTCCACGGAGTCGGTAAAATAGCCGTTGATGAGGTAACTGGTGTACGGCGCTTCCCGCTCGCCAATGATGGAGTGATCGTAGCTTGGCACGCGCGGGGGGAGGCTGGCCCGTACGTCGGGGTCCGACGGGCAGCGCGCGATGTCATAGGTTGAGAGCAACGGTTTGAGCGCATCGAGCCAATAGGTTGGTTCGTCCGGCGCACCGTAGCCTACGGTAACCGTGTGTCCGAACGGCATATACCCGTCGTTGTCGTCCGCGTAAGTCTGCGCGGCGTCACCGAGCTGCCGAAGGTTGCTGAGGCATGTAGCCCGTTTGCCCCCCTCTCGCGCGCGGGCAAACACTGGAAGCAAGATCGCCGCCAGAAGGGCGATGATCGCGATGACAACAAGCAATTCCAGAAGCGTGAACCCGCTATCCGTACGGTCTTGATCGCTCATGGAGACCCCCCTAATAGCCCCGCCAGTCGATCGGGCGGCAATTGTGCAACCAGCGCAAACGTCCGATCCTGTCGCGTCCATATAACTACGTTATACCCTCCATAAGTTCCGCTAACCACTTTTCCATCGGTGGAGGCCGGCGGCCAGCCGGGCGGGCGCTGCCGCGCGAGCACCTCTATCAACGTCACCGGCTGTGCGGCGCGGTACATCCAGATTGCCGCGGGCGTATCGCCCACGTGGCACGCGCCGATTCCGGCCAGCGGCAAGGGAAGCCTCGGGGCGGCCGAGCGCGCCGAGAGCGTCTGCTGCAGCCACGCGCGCGCCGCCGGGTCGCTCCCGGTGAGGAACGTCTTGCCGGCCGGCGGCTGGAACGCGTGGCGATGAACCGACACCAGCGCGGCGACATCCACGGGCTGCGGGCGCGTGCGGGCGAACCATAGCCCGGAGGAAACCACGATCGCGACGATGGAGATCGACAGAGGGCCTTTCCAGGCGCTCATGCGGCGCGCCACCGACGGCGCGGGAGGCGGCACGGTATCGAGTGTGGACGCGACTCGAGCGGCGAGCCCGGCGGGCGCCATGACGCCCATGGCGCTTGCCGCCAGCAGTCGCTTCACCGATTCCTGCTGGAAGACCGTGCGCCCGCAGTCCGGGCATTCGCCGACGTGGGCTTTGACCCGGGCGGCCTCCGAGTTTGTGCAGACGCCATCAACGTAGGCGATCAACTCGTCTGGAGTGCAGTGTTTCATAGACCTTCCTCCAGCAGCCCGCGACGGCGCGCGAAGCCGTCGAGGGACGCGCGCATCTGCGTCCGCCCGCGAAACAGGCGGCTGCGCACGGTCCCGATGGGGATCGCCAGGGCATGCGCGATCTCGTCGTACGGCATACCCTCCATGTCACTGAGCAGCACCACCGCGCGAAAACTGTCCGGCAGCGCGGCGAGGGCGTGCTGCAGTTCCTCATCCATTACGGTCTGTAGCAGATCCTCCTCCGGCGATGCCGATTTCGGGGTATTTGGGTCCTCGTTCACGTCGTAATCCATCAGGGGAAGCATCATCGGGGCTCTCTGGCGGCTGCGGTACGTGTCCACGTACTGGTTCACACAGATCCGGAAGAGCCATGCTTTGAAATTCGTGCCGTTCCGGAATGAACTGAACGCGCGGTAAGCGTGCACCACCGCGTCCTGAACCAGATCCTCCGCATCCTCGGCGTTGTGGGTCATTCCGCGGGCAAACCGGTACAGGGGGAGCAGGAGCGGCGAGAGGAGGGCGTCGAACCGGGCCCGGACGTCTTCCGCCGGCCTGATCCATGTTGTCGCCCTATGTAGACTGGGTAGTGCCATTTCCATAATTCCGTCGCCGCCGTCCCCCGCTGATGGGGCTCGCTGAGTGCAACGAATGGTCGGTCGCAATAGTTCCGTGTCCTCTTCAATGCGCGAAAATCGTTGCTTCGAGCACTGGTCACGGCCTATCCTATGGGTAACGGAATGTTGTGTTTGTTTATAGTATTAGTCAGGTATAGCGATCGGAGCCTGGAGGCGGGAACCAATGAACAAGGTTGAGCAGATCAAACAGGAGAAGGACGGTCTGGACGTCTGGGAAGACATCTTCCGGTATGCGGAACAGGGGTTCGACGCGATCACGGAAGACGATTTGACGCGTTTGCGCTGGTACGGGATCTACCAGCAGCGTCCGAACAACGGGCATTTCATGCTGCGCGTGAGGATTCCCGGCGGCGTGCTCACCTCGGCGCAGGCGGCGGAATTGGCGGCGCTGGCACGGGACAGGGGCCGCGGGTTCTGCGACATCACCACGCGCCAGGATATCCAGTTCCATTGGCTCACCATCGCGGACATGGCCGAAGTTCTCCCCCGCCTCGCCGGTGTGGGGCTCACCACCAAGGAAGCCTGCGGCGACGTGACCCGGAACATCACCGGCTGCCCGCTTCACGGCGTGAACGCCGATGAGATTATCGACCCGACGCCGCTCATCGAGCGGATCGGCGCCCGAATCCTCAACGACGACGCATTCTCCAACCTCCCACGCAAATTCAAGATATGCATCTCGGGATGCCCCGCTCAATGCGCCAAGCCGGAGATCAACGACCTCGGCCTCCTGGCGGTGAAGCACCCGGAGACGGGCGTTGTCGGCTACAACGTGACCGTGGGCGGCGGCCTTTCCACACAACCGCGCTTTGCCCGGAACCTCGACGCGTGGGTGACGGAAGACCAGGCGGTTGATCTGGCGGTCGCCGTCACGGAGATCTTCCGCGACGACGGGTATCGCGTCTCGCGTCATCGCGCGCGGCTAAAATACCTTGTTGACGATTGGGGCCCGGAGGAATTCCGCGCGCGCCTGCAGGTGAAGCTGCCTTTCACGCTGTCCGCCGGCGTTCCGATGGAGTGGGAAGACACCTATGAGGACCACATAGGCATCCGCCCGCAGTCCCAGCGCGGCCTGTTCAGCCTCGGCATCACGGTGCTTGTCGGGCGCATCTCCGCCGAACAACTGGCGGCGGCCTCGGATGTGGCCGGCCGGTTCGGCCAGGGGCGGCTGCGGACCACGCTGGGGCAGAATTTGATCGTGCTGGACGTCGCCGGCGAGGACGTCGCCGAGGCCTCCCGCGTGCTGGCTGACGCCGGGCTGACCGTCGGCGCCGGTCCCGTTGAACGCGGCGCCGTCACCTGCACGGGCATCGAGTTCTGCAACCTGGCGGTTGTGGAGACGAAGGAACGCATGAGGGAGATCGTGTCGTTCGTCGGCGCGAACGCGGCGGTTGACAGCCCGTTCCGCATGCAGATGAACGGCTGCCCCAACTCCTGCGGGCAGCACCACATCGCCGACATCGGCTTCCAGGGTGGGCGCGTCAAGATCGACGGGCAGGTTCACGAGTGCTTCGACATCTCCGTAGGCGGCGGACTGGGTAACGACCGCGCCTTCACGCACACGATCCGGCGCAAGGTGCTGGCGGAAGACGCAAAGACGGTCGTTGCCAACCTGATGAACGCGTATACGGAGCGCCGGGAGACCGGTGAGTCGTTCAAAGCCTTCATCCGCCGCAACACGGACGAAGACCTGGCGGCGTACCTGGGCGGCACCGAGATCCCCGCGGACGCGGAGGTGATGGAGGGCTGAGAAGTGAGGGCCTAGGGCTGAGGGTCCAGATGTGTCCCGGCGAATGAATTCGCGGCTGAGAAATGCACAAAGGCCGCCTTCGTGGCCTTGTCTTGGGCCGGGAGTGCCTCCAGGACAGCACGGTTGCTATGATTGCAGTGGAGGCACGACGATGAAAACCGATCTGGCGACAAAGGCCCTGTTGGTATTTATGGGAAGCGGTATGTGGGCGCTGGCGCTGACACACTGGCAGGCGCCGGTGGTCACGGCACAGGCGGCGGCGCAGTCGGCGGTGCAAGACGTGGTGCGGACTCAGAGGTTGGAAGTCGTGGACGCGAACGGAAAAGTAAGAGTCTCGATCTCTCCTCAGACGTACGGGTATCTCCTTTCCATGGACGATGAGAAAGGAAAGAAGAGAGTCGGGCTTTTCGCGGGCAACGACGGCTCACTCCTGAGCCTGATGGACGAGACCGGAAAGACCAGAGCCGTGCTCGGTACCGCCGACAGCACCCCCACTACGCTTCGCCTGACGAATGAGAAGGGCAAGACGGTCTTCGAACAGCCGCGCCCGGCCTGGATGGATGCGAAACCGAATCCGTACCGCGAGTACCGATAGCCATACATCCCTGCGAATAAATCCACGGCTATGACCAGCACGAAGCCCGCCTTCGCGGGCTGAGTCCGCAGTCGCCGCAGAGCGACCCTCAGCGGCACGCAGATCCCCGCGGACGCCGAGCTTGTGGACCAGGTGTTCGTCAGGACGGCGTGGGGATAGGCATCCGTGGCATTTTACGCGGTTTCGGCTTCAGAGGGGGATAGTGTATCTCGGCGTTGAGCCCTGCGCGCTCCGGAGACAGGTTCTCCGCGACCACGGGATTGGGTGTCGTAAAGACTACGAATCCCTTCCCATCCTTGCGGTAGCCAACGGGTTTTCCGGTTCGCGGATCGAGCGGGGCCGGTGAGCCTGTTTGGCCAAGCGATACAGGCCACCGTCCGTGGCGTGCACGGTAAGCCATCACATCCGCCATCGCGACGACGGCTGCCCTGCGGGCGGCCAGGTCGACTTCCCGCTCATCTGCTCCGGAGAAGATGGGTAGCATCATCTTGGCCAGCTTGTATGTCGGCATTTTGTCGGGCGTTTTCTCGAATTCGCGACCGAGCCGGGCAAGGTCCCGCAGCCGATCCGGGATCGGCTCCTGGCTCACCTTGATTCTCTCCGTCATCCAGTGCAAGTAGATCGCTTCGGCCGGGTCCATGAAGTACCACTTGAACAGGCCGGAGGGTTTGCGTCCCGAAGGCTTGAACGTTTCATCGGGCGATACCACAACGTTGTAGTCGTGCAACGAACTCACTTGATGGACTTCCGTGAGCCCCAACAGGATCTCGCCCTTCAAGCACCGCGCCAGGTCGTAACGGGGGTGGTACGTCGCTATTTCACGCCGCACGGCGTCTGCAACAACGGCGTTCGGCCCAGCTTCGGAGAGTATGTTCTCCAGGCCTTTCAACGTCATGTCTTCACTCGCGAGGCCAACGAGGCACGCAATCAGATTCGGGACCTCGGACGCCTGGTTCGCGACCCGGAATCCCAGCGCCTGGTGCCTGACGGCCTCGACCGGCTGTCCCTCGCGGGAAAGCATAAGGCTCTCCCGCCGTATCCAAACTGCCGCCTCACGCATCGGCGCAAGATATCGGTATAGCTCAACGCTGTCCCCATCGTGCCTCACGAATACGTGCGGCTTCGCAACCGCTGCGTGGACGACGCGGCTAATGTCCGAGCGTGAGGCGACGAGATGCTTCAGAGCTTCTGTATTCGCTTTCGGGACAACGCCGGTTCCATCGGACGGTGAAGTCCAGATCTTCGTTTCGTCCGCCCTGTGTGCGTCCAGCAGTTTCCCCAACTCCAGGTAGGTCGAGACAGCGTTCTGGTTGGCTGGCGGCTCCACTTGTGAAAACTCCGCCGGGGTCAGCGGGATCCCAGCCGCCCGCGCCGCCGCCTGTTCGGTCCTGAGGTTGTATGGCCGAATCCAACCGGTGAACGCTATGAAAACGATGAAGAGTGCTGTAAGGACAACCAACGACACATAGTGGCGGAATTTCACGACGACCTCCTGACAAGCAGATTTGCTTTCAGGATATGTCGCTCGCTGGGCAGCGCGGCGAGAGGAATGCCACGTTGAGCACTGCGCCGTTCGAGGGCGCGATTCCTCGCCGCGCTCCACTCTAAACCTCAGCCCTCAGCCCTCATCCCTCAGCCCCTCTAGATGCTATATGTCGGCGGCAATTCGGCGGTGGGGATGATACCGCCGCCGGCGACGTCGTAACCATCCACGATCACGAAACGGCCGGTTTCCACGATGTTCGACGTCTCGTCGAACGCGACCGGCTTCTTGAGGTCGAACGCCACCGTAGCGACCTCGTTCTTGGCCACGTCGCCGGTCCCGACCGGCGCGTTCACCAGCGTGGCGGTGTTCAGCACACCGCTGACGGCGCTCACGGTGGCTTCGATTTCCTGCGTCGCGAGCTTCATCGTGTAACGTTTGCCGGTTGACAGCGGGCGCTGGCCGAGCCAGAAGAGGTTCGTCTGTATGCTGTCCGTCACAAGCGGCGCGTCGTGTACGTGCGAAACAATGGCGCCGCGCTCCACGAAGATCTGCTCGTCCAGCGTGATCCCGATCGACTCGCCCGCCTCGGCAGGGCCTTCGCGGGGGCTGCTCCAGCGCTCAACGGATTGTACAACGGCCGTGTGACCGGACGGCGAGAACAACACCGTGTCGCCCGCGGCGATCGTGCCCGATTCCACGCGCCCCGCTACGATGCGGCGCTTGTCGAATTTGTACACATCCTGGACCGGCAGGCGCAGCGGGGCGCCTTCCTTCGAAACGCGCGCGTCGAATCCGTCCAGCGCTTCCAAAACAGTGGGGCCGTCGTACCACGCCATGCGGTCGGAGCGGTTGGCGATGTTGTCGCCGTCCCGCGCGGAAACCGGTATCACGTGGCGCGCGACCACGCCAAGGTCGTTCAGAAACGCCACGTAGTCCTTGCGCACGCGCACATATTCCGTCTCGGAGAAGCCAACGAGGTCCATCTTGTTGATGACGACCGCCACCTGCCGGATCCCCAGCAACTGAAGCAGATAGCCGTGCCGGCGCGACTGCTCCTGCACGCCTTCCTCGGCGTCGATGAGCAGCAGGGCGGCCTCGGCAGAGGCGGCGCCCGTGATCATGTTCTTCAGGAACTCCTTGTGGCCGGGGGCATCGATAATCACGTAACCGCGCTTCTCCGTCTCGAACCGAATCTGCGCGTTGTCGATGGTGATCCCCTGGTCGCGCTCCTCTTCCAGCGCGTCGAGCAGGAACGCGAATTCGAAAGCCTTGCCGGTGTCCTCGCAGACTCGGGCCACGGCGTCGTATCTTCCCTCGGGGAGGCTCCCCGTATCGTGCAGCAACCGCCCGACGAGCGTGGACTTGCCGTGGTCCACGTGCCCGACGATCACGATGTTCACTTTCTGTTTCAAGGACTTACTCCAACCTCTCGAATCACGGGCGACCCGGGGGATGAATCCCCCGGCTTCTTTCGTTCCGTCGCTACGCGACGAGGTCAGGTTGCCTCGCCGCGTAGCGGCAGAATGACAGGAGCCCGGCAGTTCACTGCCGGGTGAACCGGTGTCGGGCACGGAGGCCCGACCTACCATAACGGGCGGCGTCGGGCACAGAGGCCCGACCTACCTCGCGAATACGGGCGAGGCGCCCGCGCTACATTGCGGGCGAGGCGCCCGCACTACATATATCCCTTGGCCCGCAGCTTCTGCATAGCGTACGTGTCTTCCTGGTCCTGCGCTCGTGTCGACCGTTCGTTGATCGTGGTGTGCTTCAACTCCTCGATGATCTCCGGGACCGTGGTGGCGTTCGATTTGATGCGTGCCGTGCAGGGCGCGCAGCCCAGCGAGCGGTACCGCTCGCCGTCTCGGGCGAAGTAGAGGTCCACGATGGGGATCTGTTCGCGCAGGATGTACTCCCAGACGTCGATCTCGGTCCACTGGAGCAGGGGATGGACGCGGATATGGGTGTCCTTGTCGAAATCGGTCTTGAACTGGTCCCACAGCTCGGGCGGCTGGTCCTTGTAGTTCCACTCGAAATTGCGGTCGCGCGGCGAGAAGAATCGTTCTTTGGCCCGTGTGCCTTCCTCGTCCCGGCGGATGCCCAGGATTAGGCCCGTGAAGTTGTGTTCAGCCATCACCTGCTGAAGCGCTTCCGTCTTCAGCGAGCCGCAGCACGTGATACGCCCTTTGTCCGGCCCCATCCCGTTGGCAAGCGCCTCGGTATTCGTGCCGACGATGAGCCGCAGGTTCCACTCGGCAGCAAAGCGGTCACGGAACTCGATCATCTCAGGGATCTTCTTGGTTGTGTCGATGTGAACGAGCGGGATCGGGCAGTGCCCCAGGAACGCCTTGCGCGCCAGCCAAAGGAGGACCGTGGAGTCCTTGCCGATGCTCCAGAGCATCGCGAGCTTCTTGAATTTGCGGTAAGCCTCCCGCAATATGTAAATGCTCTGGCTTTCCAAAGCATCGAGATGATCCATCTGTTACCTGCTTCCCAATCTCATTCAGTGGGGCCGGCCTCCGTGCCGGCCATTAGCCCCAAGGCCGGCACGGAGGCCGGCTCCACGTTGTGTCCCCCGTTACGCCGTCAAGTGCAGCCCGCATTCCTTACCTTCCGGGTTCTCCCACCACCAGCGACCGGATCGCAAGTCCTGACCCGGCAGTACCGGCCGCGTACACGGCTCGCATCCGATCGACGGGTAGCCCTGGTCGTGAAGCCGGTGGTATGGGACGTTGTTCGCCCGGATATACTCCCAGACCCGCTCTTCCGGCCATTCGGCCAGCGGGTTGATCTTGACGATCCCGCCGTGCGCCTCATCGGACTCGACGATATCCAGCGCGGTCCGGGTGACCGATTGCGCGCGCCGCAATCCGGTCATCCAGGCATCGAGCCCCGCCAAGGCGCGTCCGAGCGGTTCCACTTTGCGGATATGGCAGCACTCTTTGCGATTGTCCACCGACTCGTAGAAGCTGTTGGGCCCCTTCACGCGGATCAGCTCTTCCACGCTTGCCGTCCGCGGGAAATACGTGCGAAATTCGAGCGGATACCGCTCGCGGGCGCGCTGCATCAGGTCGTACGTTGCTTGGTGCAGCCGGCCGGTGTCCAGCACAAACACATGGGCGGCCGGAGCCACGCGCGCGAGGATATCCACGAGCACCATATCCTCGGCGCCGAAGCTGCACGCAAGCGCGAGGCGCTCCCCAAAGCGCCCGGCGGCCCAAGCTACAATCTCGTCCGCCGACGCGCCTTCAAAGGAGGCGACGACCGGCTCCCGAGCAACAACTCCCAACTCGGAACTCCCAACTCCCACTATCCGGCGGGCTCCGTATTGAACACGGGCGTGCTCAGGTAGCGCTCGCCGCTGTCCGGCAGCACCACGACGATCTGCTTCCCGGCGTTTTCCGGACGTTTGGCTATCTGAACCGCCGCGTGAACGGCCGCTCCGCTGGAAATCCCCGCCAGGATCGCCTCTTCCTTGCCGAGGCGCCGCGCCATCGTGAACGATTCCTCGTTCGTCACCTGGAAAACCTCGTCGATGACGCTCATGTCGAGCACCTCCGGCACGAAACCCGCCCCGATGCCCTGGATCTTGTGCGGGCCCGGCTGGCCGCCGGACAGCACCGGCGAATCGGTCGGCTCAACGGCCACGATCTTGAACCCCGGCTTCAGCGGCTTGATGATCTGCCCGACTCCGGTGATGGTGCCGCCCGTGCCGACGCCGCCGACCAGGATGTCCACCCGCCCGTCCGTGTCTTCCCAGATCTCCAGCGCCGTCGTCTCGCGGTGCGCCTTGGGGTTCGCCAGGTTCTTGAACTGCTGCGGTACAAATGAGTTCGTGTGCTGCGACGCGAGTTCCTCGGCCTTGGCGATGGCGCCTTTCATGCCCAGCGGGCCCGGCGTGAGGACCAGTTCGGCGCCGAGCGCCCTCAGGAGGTTGCGGCGCTCCACGCTCATCGTTTCCGGCATCGCCAGGATCAGGCGATACCCCTTCGCGGCGGCCGCTCCGGCCAACGCGATGCCCGTGTTGCCGCTGGTGGGCTCAATGATGACGGTCCCGGCGTTGATCAGGCCGAGGCGCTCCGCCTCGCTCAGCAGATAGACGCCGATCCGGCACTTGACGCTGCCCCACGGATTGGATTTCTCCAATTTCGCCAGCACCTCGGCGCCGGCGCCATCCGTGACGCGATGCAGCCGGACCAGCGGCGTGTTGCCGATCAGCTCCGACATCGAATCCGCAATCTTCGGCTGGTGATGCCGAACCAGCGCCTGTCCCTCAAATTCCACGGTACTCATCGTACGGTTCTCCTTGATTACTTGAGTAATACAACCTGTTTACTCAACTATACCGGATACCCATGCATTCTGTCAATGGTTCACGGGGATTCAAATGAACATCGGCGCCATCAATCCGCGTGGGGACGCCGGCCGACATGCGCGGGTTACGCCAGTCAGAATCGGATCTGTAAGGTTCACTCTTTCGGGCGAAGCGTTTCACAGTTCAAGTGATGCTGATACATCACGGCCCCAGCCAGACCGTTTCATCCGTTGTGTCCGCTTTTCCGGAACGCTGAGGATGTCGATCACTGTGAAAAACAGTACGCTGAACGAAATCGCCAACCCGCTTCGCTACCGAGCCATGAAGGGCTATCAGTGCGTGTACGACATCCCCGGCACGTCAACCAACGGCCAGCATACCTTCTACACCGCCGGCGCCAGAACCTACGATGCGGGAACCGGTCGCTGGCTGCAGGAAGACCCGATTGTGGGGATCACCGGCGATCCCATGTCCTTCAACCGGTACCTCTACTGCGACGCCAACCCGGTGATGAACGACGATCCGACGGGGCTGGCGCTTATGCGGCACGGCCGACCGTGCCATGCACCCAAATGGTACGCAATCGATGGGGTGCTGTACGACTACGTCTTTTGGATTGGAGTCACGGGGCCAGACTCCGGTGGGTTTCTCGCTTTCGTTGGGGGCGGATTGGCTTCAGCGGAAGCTACGAGTTGGCTGTACCCTGACGAGGAAGGTCAGACTGATGCAGACCGTGATTGGTGCCGCCTTTTGGACAAAAAGGACCGGATACTGAAGTGGTTCGACGATGCCAATGCTGGCGTGGGGCACGCCATTGATGACATACTGAAGTCCGGCGGAACCTATTCGGGTTACGGGACGGCATAACTAGCCCGACGCCTACGCCTTGTTGGCAAGGCGCAGACGTCGCCCAAACCAGTGGCGAGGATCGGCTGTCGGCCGGGAGCCACGATTATCGCTAGGTTGCTGATGTGCGCCTCGCCGACCAGATATGCGGCAATCGGGGGGGGGCAATATGCCCGCGTCCTATCAGAAATGCCGCTGACCGACCATTCGTACCTGCTCCGAGGGGCAATGGGAGCCCTGATTGCAGTTACCCGGATGGCGAATGGTACCGGAACATATAAGAGACCCTATATCCTATAAGTAGAGGTGTTTATCTATGGAACCCATACAGAAGGTCGTCCTCGTTTTGAGAGAGCTCTGCGCTGGATCCATCGCCATTATCGGGTTTGGCGTTTATTGGCTAATCCTGTGTCGGGTATATGGCGTCCGATCCAAAGGTCTTCGCGCAACAGCTGAGTTGCACCTCGCGAAAGGTCGTGCCGGATTTCTCCGTCTCTTTTGTGGAAGCTTCGCGGCATGGTGCGCCGCACTGACGGTATTCTTCGGATGGTATCCATCTCCTTCGTTTTCTACCCTCGCTGAGCGCGTTCAGTTGAGTATCCCGCCGTCTATCGTGGAGGGGTTGGTAATCGCCTTTTGGCTTTCTCGAGTGGCCGCCGCGCGATTGGACAGTGACGGCCCCAACGTATCGGATTCCAGTTGCTGATTAGGTTGCCCCCGGCGCAAGAACCTACGACGCCGGTACGGGCCGCTGGCTGCAGGAAGACCCGATTGCGGCTCGCCTGGCGTCCTCTCGGGCGGAGCGAACACGTTAGGACAACGCGGCCCGGAATGTACTCCGTGTTCTGTACAGACAGGCACGAGATCGATAGTCCTGCATTAACACAAAGGTCTCAAACAATGAACTTCATTTGGGAATGGATCATCCTTCCACTGGTCATGGTGGTTACGTTATTCGTTATCCATGGTGGAGGCTACATCTTGTCCGGACGTTCGGGGTCTCGCACAATGCAGGGATACCTGCGTTCCCGCGTAGCACTCGTCGCATGGTGCCTGTACGTTGCGATCGCGTTCGCGTCTGCTTCAACGCCCGTGTCGCGTTCACAAGGTGGGCTTGAAGTGTGTTTGCTCGTCTCCGCGGCAGTCGGCCTCACGATGGGCTTTATTGCGTGGCGGATCGTCCCGAAGCTGATACGGAGAAGCCCGGGTGCGGGCTAGAGGTCTACACGAGCGTGGCCGTCATCTCCGGCACGTCAACCAACATCCAGCACCCTATCTACTCCGCCGGCGCAAGAACCTACGGCGCAGGTACCGGCCGTCGACAGCCTGCAAACAAGCCGCCATCGGGGTCTGAGAGCCCGGAGACGGGCTCTCAGATCACGTAATCCTCGATGTACACCTGCACCCTGCGCGGGGTGACGTACACCGTCGCGCCGGTCCGGACGCCCAGTTCCTCATAGCGCTCGCGGCCGATCTCGACCTCCAGGGCGCCCGCCGTGTCCGTCCGGGCGAGTTCGAGGCGCACCACCGGGCCGACGGCGTGGATGTGCCGGACGACGGCCTCAACCGCCGCCGTCCCGTTGCGGCTGAGCGCGATGTCCAGGTCGTGGGGGCGGGCGTAACCCACCGCCGCCGTGTCCTGAACCCCGGCGTACTGCGGCGCGGCGATATCGACATCGCCCAGGCTGGCCTGCCCCTCGTGCACGCGGCCGTGGAAGAGGTTCACGTTGCCCAGGAACTGGTAGACGAACGGGTTGGCCGGATGCGCATACACGTCCTCCGGCGTGCCGATCTGCTCGACGCGCCCCTTGTTCATCACCACGATCCGGTCGGCCACCTCCATGGCCTCCTCCTGGTCGTGCGTTACGAAGACGCTCGTGATGTGGAGTTCGTCGTGAAGGCGTCGCAGCCAGCGGCGGAGGTCCTGGCGCACCCGCGCGTCCAAGGCGCCGAACGGCTCATCCAGCAGAAGCACCTTGGGCTCGACGGCCAATGCGCGCGCGAGGGCGACGCGCTGGCGCTGCCCGCCGGAGAGTTCCGCCGGATGCCGGTCCGAGAGGCCCTCCAACTGCACGAGCGAAAGGAGTTCGGTCACCTTCTCGCGGATTTCCGCGCGCGACGGGCGGGTCTTCCGCGGGCGCACCCGCAGCCCGAACGCCACGTTCTCGAACACCGTCATGTGGCGGAACAGGGCATAGTGCTGGAACACGAAGCCCACTCCGCGCTCGCGAACGCTCCGGGATGAGGCGTCTTCGCCGGCGAGGCTGATGGCGCCCGACGTCGGGGTCTCGAGGCCCGCGATCGTGCGCAACAGCGTCGTCTTGCCGGATCCCGACGGGCCCAGAAGCGCGACCAGTTCGCCCGTGCCGACTTCCAGAGAGACGTCGCGAAGGGCCTCAAACGCCCCGAACGACTTGCGGATATTTCTAATGTGGATGCTCAATGGTTTGTCCCTCCCGCCTTCCGCCTGATGCCGAACCGCCACTCCACGAGGCTCTTGAGGGCCAGAGTCACAAGCGCCAGGATGGTCAACAGCGATGCCACCGCGAAGGCAGCGGAAAACTGGTATTCGTTGTACAGGATTTCCACGTGCAGCGGCAGCGTGTTCGTGAGGCCGCGGATGTGGCCTGAAACCACCGACACCGCACCGAATTCCCCCATCGCCCGGGCGTTGCAGAGGATGATCCCATACAGCAGGCCCCAGCGGATGTTGGGAAGAGTCACGCGGCGAAACATCTGCCATCCGCTGGCGCCGAGGACGATGGCCGCCTCCTCGTCGTCACTGCCCTGGCTCTGCATCAGCGGAATCAGCTCCCTGGCGACGAACGGAAACGTGACGAACACGGTGGCCAGAACGATTCCGGGCGTGGCGAACACGATCTGCCAGTCGTGCCTGTCCAGCCACGGGCCGAAGGTACCCTGGGCTCCGAACAGCAGCACGAACATCAGGCCCGCGACGACCGGCGACACGGCGAACGGCAGATCGATCAGCGTCACGAGCACGCTCTTCCCCGGGAACTCGAACCGCGCAATCGCCCACGCCGCGGCAACGCCGAACACGGCGTTCAGCGGGACCGAAATGAGCGCCACCAGTACGGTCAGCCGGACGGCGGACATCGCTTCCGGCTCGCGGATGGCGGCCAGATAGACCCTCCACCCCTTGGCGAAGGCCTCCGTGAACACCGCCGCCAGCGGAACCACGAGGAACAACCCCAGGAACACCAGTGCGATGCTGATAAGGACGAACCGCGCCAGGAAAGGTTCCCGGGCGGCCTTCGCGCGGACCGCGGGACGTGACGCGGAAATCGTGGTTGAGGATTCCATATCTGCGTTCGACTCCTTCACGCCATCCCGTAGCGCTTGCGGCTCCAGCGCTGGAGCAGGTTCACCAGCAGGAGCAGCGCGAACGACACGACGAGCATCACCGAGGCGATCGCCGTCGCGCCGGCGTAGTCGTACTGCTCGAGTTTCGTCATGATCAGCAGCGGCGCGATCTCCGTGCGCATCGGCATGTTCCCCGAGATGAAGACAACCGATCCGTACTCGCCGATGGCGCGCGCGAACGCCAGCGTGAATCCGGTCAGCAGCGACGGGACGACGGCCGGCGCGATAACGCGGCGGAATGTCTGCCATGCCGATGCGCCGAGGCTGGCGGCCGCTTCCTCGATATCGGATTCCAGGTCCTCCAGGACCGGCTGAACCGTGCGCACGACGAACGGCAGCCCGGTGAAGATGAGCGCGATCACGATTCCCAACGGAGCGAACGCCACCTTGATGCCGTGCGGCTCGAGGTAGCGCCCGATCCACCCGTTGCCGGCGTAAATGGCGGTGAGGCTGATCCCGGCGACCGCGGTCGGAAGCGCGAACGGAAGGTCAACGAGGCCGTCGACGATCTTCTTTCCGGGAAACGTGTAGCGGGCCAGCACCCAGGCGACGATGAACCCGAACACAGCGTTGGCGCCGGCGGCGAGGAGCGATGCTCCGAAAGTCAGCCGGTACGCCGCGCGTACGCGTTCGTCGGTCGCGGCCGACCAGAAGTGGGCCCAGCCCATCGAGCCCGCCTTGAAGAAGACCGCCGTGATGGGCACCAGCACGATCAGGCTCAGGTAGAGCACCGTGTACCCCAGACTCAGCCCGAATCCCGGAAGGACCCGCTTGTTTCGGTTTGTTCTTAACATCGGCATTCGGGAGGCCCGGGGCTGGGGGCTGTGATACGATCTCAGCCCCCAGCCCTCGGCCCTCAGGCCACTAACGCGGGCGGTAGACCTGATCGAACACCCCGCCATCGGCGAAGTGGGTCTTCTGCGCGTTCCTCCAGCCTCCGAAGAAGCCGATGTTGAGCAGGCGCAGTTTGGGGAAGCGCGACGCGTAGCCCCCCGCCGCCTTCACGTTCCGCGGCCGGTAGTAGTGCTTCGCGGCGATCTTCTGTCCCTCGTTGGAGTAGAGGTATTTCAGATACGCGGTGGCGATCGCGGTTGTCTTGTGGCGCGCGGCGTACTTGTCCACAACGGCCACCGGCGGCTCGGCGAGGATGCTGATGGAGGGTACCACGATCTGGAACTTGTCCTTTCCGAGCTCGTTGACCGCCAGGAAGGCTTCGTTCTCCCACGCGAGGAGGACGTCGCCGATCCCGCGCTCAACGAAGGTTGTGGTGGAGCCCCTGGCGCCGGAATCGAGCACCGGCACGTTGTGGTAAAGGCGCGTCACGAAATCGCGCGCCTTCGCCTGGCTGCCCAGTTTCTTGTATGCGTACCCCCACGCGGCGAGGTAGTTCCAGCGGGCGCCGCCGGAGGTCTTGGGGTTGGGCGTAATCACGGAGATGCCGGGTCGCACCAGGTCGTTCCAGTCCTTGATGTGCTTCGGGTTGCCCTTGCGTACGAGGAACACGATGGTGGATGTGTAGGGCGTGCTGTTGTATGGGAGGCGCTTCTCCCAGTTGGGGGCGATGACGCCCCTGTCGGCAATGGCGTCCACGTCGTAGGCCAGGGCGAGCGTCACCACGTCGCCTTGCAGGCCGTCGATGACCGCGCGCGCCTGCTTGCCTGAACCTCCGTGCGACTGGTTGATCCGCAGGTTCTGCCCCGTCTTCCCTTTCCAGTAGCGGGCGAACGCCTGATTGAAGTCCTGGTACAGTTCGCGCGTCGGGTCGTAAGAGACGTTAAGCAGCGTCTGCGCCCGCGCCGGCAACGCCGAGATTCCGATGGCCGCTAAGCTGGCGGCAAGTATAATCCGTTTGATGATTGGATTCATGGTTATTTCCAAGGAGACAGGACCAGCCTACCTACTGCACTAGCCCCTAGACCCCAGACCCTAGACCCTTCCTAGAACGCTCCCTGGTACTGCGCGAGGAACTGGTCTTCCTTCACGGTCGGACCCTGATCGCTGTGCCGTTCATAGTTGAGCTGCAAGCGGTTCAGCGTGTCTTTGCTCAAGAAGTGGTTGAGGCCGACAGTCGTGGTCTTTCCGGTGTTGCCGGCAACGGACGTATCGAGGTCGAGTTGCTCGTATCGCAGCACGGCCTGGGTTTCATGCGCGACGCCCAACAGCCCCGTCACGTAGTAGCCGCGCTTCTTGACGGCCGCATCTTTGCCCTGGATGTACTCGGCTTTGACGCCGTACCGGGGACGCACGAACGACGCCTCGAGTCCGGTTCTGTCGCGCTTGACGTACGGGGAGCCCTTTCGGCCCCAATACTGGGAGGCGCCGAGGGAAAGGCCCGCGACGGCCGGTTTCCACACGATGCGCGCGGCTACATCCTTGCTGCGGTTGTCGTCCACAATGTTGATACCGGACCCGTTGAACGCTCCGAGGGCGTACTCGAAGCGTCCGGAATCGGTAGCGGGTAGCATCTGGCCGCTCACCTGAATCCCAACGTCACGCCCGGACGATCCGTTGTCCCGCCCGGGCACGAGTTTATCCACAACCTGTGCCCGGTTGATGGTGTCCAGCAACGCGTCGCTGGCCAGGCTTTCCTGGCTGAACGGGACCTTGAACTGCCCCGCCGTGAGCTTTATCAGAGGCGCCGCCGTGTATCCAACCGCGGCATCGAGGAGCGTCGCCTTGCCCACGTTGCCCGTCTTGACCGTCGTTCCGCTCACGCTCGTAACCGCCGTCGATGACCCGGCCAGGTCGACCTGCAGGGCATAGTCCACCTTCGGCGCGGGGTTCCCGGCGAGGCTGAGCCGCAGCCTGCGAATCTCAAACGTGTCGCCCGTGGACGGTCCCGTGCTGCTGGTGTACCGCGCCTGGGCATAGCCGCTCAGTTTCACGGCGGTTTTCACGGTCACGGGCACAACGGTCGGAGCCGCCTTCGCCTTCTCGGCTTCGTCCTTCTGTATCTGGGCGATCTCCGACCGGATGCTGTTGCCGTCCGCTTCTGTAATCACGCTGCGTTCCACCAGTTTCTGGATCAGGATGTCCACGGGGTCTTTCGCCGCGTGGGCGCCGCCCGCCACCCCGATCAGTGCCGCCGCCACCGCCACGAGGGATTTCGGTGTTCTCATTGTCTTTGTTCCTTTCAGATCTCAGCTCGTCAGTCTCCGCAATGCGCCTTCCGGCGCGTTGCCTCAACAACGCGGCGATCCTCCGGAACCAAGACCTCGCTGAACGATCCCCATGGCTGCACCCCTTTCCCGCGAAAACCGAACGATGCCGCTTCGAAGCGGCATACTTGAGTATCTAAATCAAGTTACTAAGATACTATCGTGAAGCCACACCCGAGGTCAAGGGTTCCGCAAAAATCGTCTACGGGGCGGCAACCGGATGGGAAATCGCGGGCGGAACGTTCGCCGACGTTTGCTTGTCTAGAGTGAAGACGTCGGCGCCCACCGTGGCTCCGGCAAACTCTTCACTCGATAGGGGGAATCGGATGGCGGATCAAGAGAGCAAAATCCAGGGTTATGACCGGTACATTGACGGGCTATTCGCTCCGGAGGACGAGGCGCTCCGTCTGGCCCGGGAGGATATGCAGCGGGAAGGGCTGCCCGCGATCAACGTGTCCGCCAGCGAAGGCAAACTGCTGCATGTCATCGCCCTCATCGCGGCGCCGCGCCGGATACTGGAGATCGGCACGCTGGGAGGCTACAGCGCCATCTGGCTGGCGCGGGCGCTTCCGGCCGACGGCCGGCTCATCTCCCTGGAGATCGACCAGCACCACGCCGACGTTGCCCGCCGCAACGTAGAGCGCGCCGGACTGGCCGGGAGGGTGGAGATTCGCGTCGGCCCCGCCGCGGAGTCGCTGGCGCGGATGGCGGCATCGGGCGAGGCGCCGTTTGATCTGGTGTTCATCGACGCGGACAAGGACGCGTACGTCACCTATATGGAGATGGCGCTGCCCATGCTCCGCGAGGGGGGGATCCTGCTGGGCGACAACACACTGCCGGATGCGGTGCTGCACCACGACGGTGACAGTGGGACGAAGCGCTACAACGCCGCAGTGGCCGCGCACCCCGGGCTTGTTTCCATCAACATCCCCGTGCTCCGCGGCGAGCACATCGACGGCCTGTTGGTGTCCGTGAAGAGGGCGTCTTCAGCTGGCTGATCGACCGGCAGTAGAACGGGCGTCCCGCCCGTTGTCGTCTGAAACGGGCGGGACGCCCGTTCTACTCTCCTGCTATGGGGACTCGATGCTTCACTAGTCGAGGAAGAAGCCGTACGCGGGGTTGTCGCCCTCGGCCACCCAGTGATAGCTCAGGCCGTCCAGGAACCGCCGGAATGCCGGGAGTTCGGGGGCGGGAACCTCGATGCCCGCGAGGACGCGGCCGAAATCGGCGCCGTGATTGCGATAGTGGAACAGGCTGATGTTCCACCGGCTGCCAAGGGTCTCCAGGAACAGCGGCAGCGCGCCGGGACGCTCCGGAAACTCGAACCGGTACAACCGCTCGTCGCGCGTTTCCGGCCCGCGTCCGCCGACCATATGGCGCACGTGGAGCTTGGCCATTTCGTTGTCGGACAGATCCAGGACCTGATGCCCCAGCGAGCGCAGACGGGCGGCCAGGCCATCCGCGTCCGCCTTGCCGGAGGTGGTAACGCCGACCAGAACGTGGGCGTGCTCACGGCCGTGCATGCGATAGTTGAATTCGGTGATGACGCGGCGCCCGAGCGCCGCGCAGAAGGAACGGAAGGCTCCTGGCCTCTCGTCGAGCGCCACCGCGAACATCGCCTCGCGGTCTTCGCCCAGCTCAGCCCGTTCAACGACGAAGCCGAGGCGCTCGAAGTTCATGTTCGCGCCCGATACGATGGCCGCGTACCGTTTGCCGGTCCCGTCGTCGCGGGCGGCGTATTCCTTGAGGCCCGCCACCGACAGCGCGCCCGCGGGTTCGCAGATCGCGCGGGCGTCCTCGTAGACGTCCTTGATCGCCGCGCAGATGGCGTCGTTGCTCACCCGCACGATCTCGTCCACGCACTCGCGCACGATCGGGAAGGTCAGCCGGCCAACTTCGCGGACCGCCACGCCGTCCGCGAAGATGCCGACGTCGCGCAGTCGGACGCGCTTGCCCGCCGCCAGCGACTGGTACATCGCGTCCGCCTCCAGCGGCTCGACGCCGATGATGCGGATCTCCGGCGCGACCGCCTTCAGGTAGCCGGCGATGCCAGCGATGAGGCCGCCGCCTCCCACCGGCACGAAAACCGCGTCCAGGCCGCCATGGCTCTGGCGCAGGATCTCGTCACCGATGGTCCCCTGCCCCGCGATCACGAGCGGATCGTCGAAGGGGTGTACCGGCGTAACACCGCGCTCCGCGACGATCTCGTCGCATCGCGCCTGGGCGTCCGAATAGCTCTCGCCGGCCAGGACGATCTCGGCGCCATAGCCCCGGACCGCCGCGACCTTAATCTCCGGCGTCGTGACCGGCATGACGATGATGGCCGGGATGCCCAGTTCGCGCGCCGAAAAGGCCACGCCCTGCGCGTGATTCCCGGCGCTGGCCGCGATGACCCCCCGGCCGCGCTGCTCGTCGGAGAGGTTGGCGATCAGGTTGTAAGCGCCGCGCAGCTTGAAGCTGAAGACGGGCTGAAGGTCCTCCCGCTTGAGGAAGACCCGGTGGCCGAGACGGGCTGAGAGTTTGGGGGCCGGTTCGAGCGGCGTCTCACGGGCCACATCGTAGACCCGGCTGCGCAGCACATCGCGAAGGAGCTTGTTATTCATATCCCAGTCAGGATAGCAGGGCGCGGGCGGGAGGCGGGGACGCAGTGAGAGGTCGGGGCGGCGAGCGCGTATCCCGACGAAACCTATGGGTTCGCCGGGTTTTGAGCAGGTCCCCGGAGGAACGCACCTACCCGCCGGCCGGCGCCAGGTGAACCCATAGCAGTTTGAACAGTTCGTCCTTCACCAGGCCGACTGGATGGACGGTGATCGTGTAGGGGCCGGGCTTCGGGAAATCTATGGCGCCGACGTGCATGGGCCGGAACTCGCTCCAGTTGAGCTGCGTGGTTTCGGTTTGTGCTTTCAGTTCCAGACCGGGGCCCGCGCTCACGGTGAAGCCCTGTCCGGCGACTGCCGCGGTGCAGGCGTACGAAACCGTGACGTCTCTCCGGCCGGCTTCCGGCACAAAGACCGTCCACGAGGCCGACGCATCCGGCGCCGTCCAGCCGCCCAGCTGCGATTCCAATTTCGTGCTGCCGTCGAGCGGCTTCTCGGCCTCGACGCCGGCCATCCTGGCCTGCATCGCATTCATGGCGATGCCTCCGCCGTTGATCTCCCCCAACGTCTCGTTGTCCACTTCCAGCGGGCCGGCGAGTTCCACGCGGATAACCGTGTCGTAGACGACCGGCTGCGAGCGATCGGCCTCGATGTGCACCGAAGTGCCCTGCTGCGTGAACTTCAGCGCCTTCCTGCCGCTGCACAGCGTGGCGGAGGTGACCGGTGTTTTGAGGCCGTTAACCCGGATGACGCCGTCCACCGGCCAGTCGAAAACGTGCAGATAGAGACGGTTGTGGCGCTCATCCATCGTTGTGAGGCCCCAGTCCTGCGTGCGTTCTTCCAACGGAGTGTAGCCGCATCCGTAGAAGCCCTCGCCGTTCGCGCGGAGGCATCGGCCGATGGCGCGCATGCGGTCCAACGCCTCTTCCGGCGGGCGGCCGTCGGCCTGGGGGCCGAAATTGATTACCAGGTTGCCGCCCAGCGAGATGTTGCGGACGAGGTTGCGGATGAAATACGTGGTGGGGCGCCACTCCTGGTCGTCGCGGCTGTAGCCCCATGAGAGGCCGAACGTGACGGCGCTTTCCCAGGGGTGCGTGATGCGGTGGCGCGGGAAAGAGTTATCGCCCAGCGTCTCGTAATCGGTGCCGTCGGGCTGACCGACCTTTCCGATGCCCAATCGCGTGTTTACCAGCGTGTCCGGGCTTTCCCTGCGGATGAGCGAGAGCATGTCGTTCACCTGGAGCGGCGTCATGTTCGTGTCGCTTAGGCGGCGCCAGTTGTCGAACCACATGATGGCCGGGTGGTAGTTTTTCACCAGTTCCGCCACCTGCGGCATGGACTTTTCGCGCCAGTACCGGTCGAACTGCTCCGGCGTCAGATTGTCGCGATACCCTTCGCCGCCGTAGAAGAAGAAGTCCGGATGGCCTTCAAACTGCTTCGGGTCCTTGCTGTTGTAGTCCCAGAAGTTCCCCCAGCCGCCGGGGTGCTCCCAGTCCTGCCAGTGGGAGTAGTAGAAGCCGAGCTTGATACCGCGCGCATCGCATGCCTTCTTGAGGGTTCCGATGACGTCGAAGTTCACGCCCGCCACCCGGTTGAGCGTGTAATCCGACACCTTGGAGGGCCAGTACGCGAGGCCGTCGTGGTGCTTGGCGACGAAAATGATGTACTTCATGCCCGCGTCTTTCGCGGCTTCCGCCCATCCTTCGACCACCTCCGGCGTGACGTGCATCCGTTTCAATGCGGCGTCCCAATCGGCGCGGGGCACGCGGTTGCGGGCGCGCAGCCATTCGCCGTACTCGGTCTGACGCACAGGTTCGCCATCGAACCTGCCTTCCAGCGCGGCGGAGCCGTTCCAGTGGATAAACAGGCCGAACCGGGCGTCCTCGAACCAGGCGGTCCGGCGACCGGACGTTGACTGGTCGGCGGCTTCGGCCGCACGCGGAAGAACGGCGATAACAGCGGCAGCGGCAGCGAGCGCAAGAACAGGGGAAGCGAACATTGGTGGTCCTCAGATGTGCGTAAGATTTTCTACGCATCATTGTTGGTCCGAGGCTGGGCATCGGGTCCACCCTGCAAATCGCATTTCGTGGCGCCGGCCCTCCGTTCCGGCTGGCTCGCACCCACGAAGCGCGCTCGTCATGCTGCGTTTATCGCCGCACCTCAGATGATCCCGGCGTCCGCGGCCTCTCCGGCCAGGCTTCCGTCACCGTGACATTGAAGTGGTTTCCAGCCAGGGCAAGGTGATTGTCGTCGATCCACCAGTGCCATAGATGGCCCCGTTCGGGGCTACGTAGGTACCGAACTCTGTGCCGCTCAAGGTCGATTACCGCGATCCGATATGGACCCGCTGTTGAGTGTTCGACCCGGTAGTCGTACATCTCCGCGGCCGCCCGCCGGCCGCCCGGCGAGAAATCAAGGCCACTCGAAATAAAGTAGTCTTCCAGCGTGCGCCGAACACCCTGTTCCTCCGGTCCCAGCGTACAGGCTGTCTCGGGATTCCAGCCGCCGGACTCCGAAATGCTCCTCAGTTCCACCCGTCCGCGAACCACGGCCGTGTAGTAGTAGGTTCGCCCGTACGGCGTCCAGCCGATAGCCTCGGTCTCGTCGGCGCGATCAACCTGCCTCCTGCCGTGCCTGGAGTCATCAATCCAAACCTCTCCTGGCGTGGTGTTGCCGACCAGCACGTTCACCTGCCGGTCAGGCGACTGGAATCTGTCCAGGCGCCTGGAGATCTGAGGGTCCCAGCCCATGTCCCGCAGGGTGTATGCCGATGCGAACATGGCGGCCATTCCCAAAGCGAAGCAGCGAGCCCACAGCCAGGCGCGGCGGCGCGGAGCGAGCGCGAGCGGCGGTCGAACGGCCAGAACCGCGGCGATCAGCAGAAAGACGATGGCCACCGCGGCGATCCACGGTTCGGAATGTACGCGGGATGCCCGGTCAGACAAATCCACCCAGACGGTGAGACCTACCAGAACCACGGCAACCGTTAAAATAACGCCCGGCACGATGCTGGAGAGCAGAAGGCCGATCAGGTAAGCAGCACACAGCGCCATCCACAAGACAGTCATGCCCTCCGCAAGGCCGCTCGCGTTCAGAAACGGTCGGTAAACGGATGGCGCCCGGAGCAAGTAGACAGGTAACGAGATGATCGACACGCCGGCAAGAGCCATCGCCCCAGCGACGGCCTTTGCGAGGAGCAGCCACCACCACCGAATCGGGCGGCTGAAGATGAAGTCCATCGTGCCGCCTGAGGTCTCCCGCGAATACCCCGAAAGACCCATCAGGAACGTGGCGGCCATCGGTAGGAGGAACCACGAGGATGCAAAGCCCCCGGTCTGATACGCGACAGGGTCGCCCAGCAGGAGGATTGTGAGGACAATGGCAAGGATGCCCGCCGTATACCAGCGCGTCTCCAGGAGTTCCTTCGTAATCAGGCGTCTCATCGGGAGTCCTCCTTGTCCGGCGACGGAAGCAGCGTTTCATCGCGCAAAGGACCGCCTGAGGGCGAGATGGATTTCAGACCGCTACCGGCGATGAAGATGCGGCCGCCCCGCCAGTAAACGGCGTCCGCGCTCACCGAGGGAGCGAGTAGCCTCGCCTTGCTGGTGGCCGCATCCACGAGCCAAAGGTCGTATCGGTCGCTCTGCAGGCGAGATTGTGGCTTGCGGAACAAGGCGAACCGCGTCCCGTGCGGCTCGGTGGCGTACCAACTCGATCCGAGGCCCCGGTACAAGGAGAGCCAGGGCGGCCTGACGGTATCGTTCATTGGAGCTGACAGAACGAACCGCGAGCGTCCCGAACGCGGATTCCAGGCCATAAATCGATCCACCTGCGTCGCCGGCTTCCGTACCGCATAGAGCAGTTCACCTGTTCCCAGCCAGAGGACCGGCGCCGCCGATTCGTCGTTGATGAGGCGGCGGTTGCTGCCATCCAGGTGCATCACCCACAATCCGAGCGCGTAGGAACCGGGCTGTGGTGTCCGGGGATGGGGCAAGAAATCGGTATAAGCAATCCATCCGGTGTTACGAGACGCCAACAACGGATCGCCGGGGAATGGTGAGAATGACCGGGGATAGCAAAGGTAGGCACACATCGCTCCCGGGACAGTTACCAGCAGCGTAGCGAGCGCCACCGGCCAGCGCGCCTTTCGGGGCGACAGTAGACCTCCGCGCCACGCGACGGCGGCCAGCGCCGCCAGCAGCAGCACCGCTGTCTCGGCCCAGATCAGGCGCTCCCATCGAAGGGCGTCTACGCCCCGGAATCCCGTCCACGGCAGGCTCCTCGACGCCAGATTCACGGCGTACATGCCCAGAGTTACCACGCCGCCGGCGAGAACGGCGGCCAATGGAGCGGACACCGCGGCGCCCATCAGAAACCCCGCGCTGAAACAGAAGGTGAATCCCGTAGCCATCACGCCTGGTTTGAAGACGTTGGTGGAATCGTAGAAGTGGATTTGCCCAATCTGCCAGGCAAGAGAAGCTGTCGCGAATGCAATCAGCACGGCTGGGAGTGTCTTCGCGACCCACACCTGCCAGCGGGGCACCGGGATCGTCGCGAGGGTCATGCGCGCCTGATCGCGTTCGCCGGGGAATGACCGCGCGCCCCATATCAGGAAGACCGCGTAGATCAACAGCACCTCCGAATGCTCGGTGGGCCACCTCTGGGTGTTGGAGAAGTAGCTCATGTACGCGAGGGTGATGACCGGCGACGCAATGGCGGCGAGCGCAAACCAGAATTGTTCGTTGGCTTCCTTCCAGAAGAGGCGTATCATCGCCCGCCTCCTTCACCCAGCAGCGCCACCAGCACATCCTCCAGCGGCAGGTCTTCCACGTCCACCTGCGGCGCGATGCGGTGCGCGGACTGGAGCACGGCCTCGGAATGGTTGCGGACCACGATGGTCGCCTGGCGACCGGAGATCCGGGTCGAAAGCGCGCCGTCGAGGCTCAGGCTTTGTGGAACGGAATCGGGGAAGGTAAGGACCAGTCGTTTGACGGATCGCTTCAAGTCGTCGAGGGGGCCGGACCAGATGAGCCGACCTTCATCCAACACGCCCACCCAGTCCGCCACGCGCTCGACCTCATGGACGATGTGCGATGAGAAGAAGACCGTTCTGCCCTCCTGCTGGATCATATCGATGACGCCTTCGAGGAACTCACGGCGAACGACCACATCCAGACCGGCGGTCGGCTCATCGAGGATCAGCAACTCCGGCCGGTGCGCCATCGCCAGCAGCAAGGCAACTTTCGCCTGTGTGCCGCGTGAGAGGTTCCGCAGCTTCTGTTTCGCCGGCAGTTCCATCTGCCGCGTCAGATCGGCGGCCAACGCGTCGTCCCACGTGGGGTAGAAACCCTTGCAGAACCAGACGATCTGGGCGACCGACATCCAATCGTACATCCGCTGGCCTTCCGCGACGTAGCCGATGCGCTTCTTCAATTCGAAGTCCCTGCGCTGGGGGTCCAGCCCGAGCACGCTGACGCCCCCGGAGGACCGGTCCAGCAGGTTGAGGAGCATGCGGATCGTGGTTGTCTTTCCGGCACCGTTGCGGCCGAGGAAGGCGTATACGCTGCCAGTTGGTACCTGCAGGTTCAAGTGGTCCACGGCGAGATGCTTTCGGTATCGCTTGGTGAGTTCCAGGGTTTGGATGGCATAGGTCGGTTCATTCATGGGGTGTCTCCTGGCCGGCATCGCGGCTCTCGAACTGCGGCTTCAGGGCGCTGAGGGCGGATTGCAGGGCGGCGGCGATTTGGGCGGGGCTGGCGCCGAGGTGGTAGCCTTCCACGGCGAGCTGCCCGGCCAGCCGGGCCAGCTCGGCGGTGCGATAGGCTGTGGTCGCGTCGGAGCCATTGTCCGTGATGACGCTTCCGCGGCCGTGGTCGGTCCGGATGACACCGTGGGTTTCCAGCTCGCGGTAGGCCTTAGCGACGGTGTTTGGGTTCACGCGCAGCACCAGCGACGCGTCGCGCAACGACGGCAGGTAGTCTCCGGGCCGCAACAGCCCGGCGGCCACGGCGTGCTTCACCTGCGACACAATCTGCGCGTACACCGGCACCGAGCTTGCGGGGTCCACTTTGATGAGCATCGGCTTGCCTCCTCTGTACTACACATGTAGCACAGTGATACAGTTCTGTCAAGCCCTTCTTGAAAAACGTGGACGCGAAATCTCGGGGTGGTGCGTCTGAGCGTCTCGCCCGCCGGTTGAACCCGACCGCTAAGCGCCAAGCCTGCAGCACAGGCAGGAACGCTTGCCCGGAGGGCAGGTTTCGTGTTCAGCCGTATGATTCATCCGGCGGGAAAGACGACGGGAAGTGCATGACAGGCTAGTGGCTGCCTCGCTGCACCATCAGTTCGAGGTCCTCTTTCAGGTTTTGAAGGTCCTCCTCGTGCTCGACCTCCTGTTCCAGGATGGTGAGAGCCATGTTGTACGTCACCATATCCTTGTCCTTGGTCGCATCCATGAGCGACTTGTAGGAGGAGATGGCGCACTGTTCGCCGGCGATGTTCTGGTCCAGCAGCACGGCGACATAGGGGTCTTCCGGCGCATCGTAGGCGCACGGGCTGAGGTCAAACCAGGCCCGGGGGCTGGTGACCGGCGTGCCGCCCAACTGGATGATGCGGTTGGCCACTAGAACGGCGTGATTGAGTTCCTCGGTGGCGTGAAGCGTCAGTTCGGCGACCACGGCGTCCTTCATCGGGCCTTTGATGACCTTCGCGCCCAGCCAGTACTGATAGTAAGCGAGCCATTCGCTCGCGTATGCGGCGTTGAGCAACCGAATCAGCTCATCGACGTCCATACCGACAATCTCGCGACCTCTGGTTCCCATAGTGTCCTCCCTTGGTGTGCTCTCTTGCACACTGGTGATCCGCCAACGGCATAGGGGGTCTTGAAACGCTCGAAGGCCTGCATAGTCTGGCGGACGGTGATAGGCGGATCGTCTGACATCAAAACCCCATTATCTCCGGGTCCCAGCTGAACGCCTTGCGCATCAGGTCTGCGGGGATGGTGCGAGAGGCCACCCTGAGGGCGACCTCGCGTTCGTCGGCACCCGGGTGCATCTTCCGTACACTGCTTGCAGCCAATTCCCATACAGTGAAATTCAGTTGCTGCACGCAGCGCATCTTCTCCGCCGCGGACATGCGCCGGTAGCCTTCGATGAGAAGCCTCTCGATTTCTGGATGCGTATCGCGCGATTGTGTTCTCATGCTTTCGATCCCGGAGTTTCCCGATTTACCCCTTGCAGAATTGTAACACGGTCACACCCGCGAGGCCCGCACACTTCGCTCCCGCGCTCCCCCGCCACCAGCCGCTTCCTCGCGTACGGGATCAGCCCGCCGGCGCCGATTATGGCTTGGCGCGCGGGAGCGCTGTCACGCGTGCGGCGGTTGAGGGTCCTCTAACTCATGCCGTATGGACCGGCTTTCCGCGTACCGAGTCCGCCACCGAGGTGTCAGGAGGGCCGTGCATCCGCTATCTTGCGCTCCTGTGTTTCTCGCATTCAGAGACCATACGGTTGAAGGCCCACTCAGGTATGCATGTAGTCGCGTTGGGATCAGGCGCTATGCCATCCGAATGCTCGGTCTCTCGAAGGGAAGGGTCGGCAGCCCACGGAGCAATCGTTCCGATGCCTTGTCGGCTAGGGGTGCGTACATAGCCGGGGGGAGGTGCGGAATCGGGCTCTATCGGAAGGCCGAATGCAGCGTCAATCTTGTCTCGCGCTCGGTTCCAAGCGTTGGTTAGCGCGACGCCCTCTGTCCGGACTCTTAAAGCCCGAACAGGATCGGGATCGATGGTACCGTCGGGTGCGAGAGGGTAGTATCCGGGTTGGAACAGAGGGTTGCTTAAGTCGAACGGTACCGACGCTCTTCGTTCCCGTCGATGAAACGGCCAGAAAGCGAAAAGTCGCTTTCGGCTCGGTTGCGGCAGGCCTGAAATCTGCTCAGTTTCCTTATCGTCCATATATCCTCCTGGCACCCATCAGATCTGCGGTAGACGGGGCTACCGCCGAAGTGTCGTGCTTCGCTAGTTGCGACAAAACAGATTTCGATCTATGCCGTGTCGCGCCGAATCGGCAGTTAAGGTTCCGCCCCGTTCAGGTACCGGCGCTCTAGCCCATGGCTGGCTGTCGAGTGGAGAAACTCTTTTCACACCGCCATAAGCCGTGCCCTCGCGTACGGGATCAAGCCGCCGGCGTCGATAATGGCCTGGCGGGCGGGCGGCAGCGGGACGATGGGATAGGCCTTGCCGGTGGTCTTGTTCACCACCTTGTCCGCCCCGATATCCAGCTCATCGCCTTCGGACGCCTCGATCGCGGGGCAGATGATCAGGCGCAGGCCCAGGTTGACCGCGTTCTGGAGGAAAATGCGCGCGAAATCCTTCGCAACGATCGTCAGTTCCCAGCCCTTGAGGCACGAAGCGGCCTGCTCCCGGGATGATCCGCACCCGAAATTACGGTCGGCCACGATGTAACTCCCCGGCGGCACTCCGCCGGCCTTGAGGGTGGCGTTGATCGGGTGGTCGGCGAACGCCAGTTGCGGTGTCTCGGTCGGCAGGACCGTGGCCATGAACCGGCCAGGGTAGATGATATCCGTCGATACATCCGGACCGAGTTTCAGCACGACTTTGCCCATCTCATACCCCTTCCTTCCGCGGGTCGGTGATCACGCCGGACACAGCGCTCGCTGCGGCGGTGGACGGCGAGCACAGGTAGACCCCTGCGTTCGGATTGCCCATGCGTCCCTTGAAATTGCGGTTGGTGGTGGCAAGGGCTACTTCGCCGTCGCCGAGCGCGCCCTGATGGACGCCCAGGCACGGGCCGCAGCCGGGGTTGCAGACCACGGCGCCGGCCTCAATGAGGTCCTTCAGAATCCCGGCCTCCATCGCCTGCATGTAGATTTTCCACGATGCGGGGAACACCAGAAGCCGGGTGCCCTCGGCCACCTTTCGGCCTTTAAGGATGCCCGCCGCGGCCAGCAGATCGTCGAGGCGGCCGTTGGTGCAGGAACCGATGACGATCTGATCGATGTGCGTGCCCTCCACCGCGCCGACTCCCTTCACGTTGTCCACCGTGTGCGGGCACGCGATCTGCGGGGCGAGGGTCGAGGCGTCGACCCGTACGGTCTGTACGTATTGAGCGTCCGCGTCCGGCGTTACTAGGTCCAGTGCATCCATTACGCCGGCCTCTTCGCGCAGATAGCGGACCGTCTCGGCATCTCCCGGCACGATGCCGGACGTGGCGCCGGCCTCGACGGACATGTTGCAGAGCGTGAGGCGGCCGGAGGTGGGCATCGCGTCGATGGCGCTGCCGTGGAACTCCAGCACGCGGAAATTGGCGCCCTCGGCGGTCAGAGTGCCGATAAGGTTCAGGATGATGTCCTTCGGCTCCACGCCGGGCGACAGCTTCCCGTCCACCTCCACGCGGATCGTGCCGGGCACTTCCACGTTCAGCATGCGGCCCAGCGCCCAGACGGCGGCCATTTCGGTGGCGCCGATTCCGAATGCGAACGAGCCCAGCGCGCCGTGGCTGGTTGTATGGCTGTCGGTGCCGACCACCACGCCACCCGGCCGGATATAGCCGTACTCCGGCAGTATCTGGTGGCAGATACCGCCCTGGTCGGCGCGCACGTCGTGGAATTTGGCGATGCCCTGCGCCTTCACGAACTCGCGGATCAGTTTCTGGTTCGTCGCGGTCTTAGCGCTTTCTGCGGGCACACGGTGGTCGAAAATGATAGCGATGCGGCTCGGATCCCACACCTTCGGCTCGCGACCGGTACCCTGGTAGATCTCGCAGAACTGGTTGATGACCAGCGCACCGTTTTCGTGCGACATCGCGAGGGAAACGTCGGGCTCCACAACCTCGCCAACTTCCACCTCGGCGCGCCCAACGGCCTTCGCCAGTATCTTCTGTACGGTTGTCTGCGCCATGCGGCGCCTCCTTTCGAATTCCGGATTTTACCACGGAGGACACTGAGGGCACGGAGTATCACGGAGGTCCGGATAACGTCTCCCTGAGCGCAGCGAAGGATACCAGCCTCTCCAGCCCGGTAGATCGCCCCGTTCGTTGTCGTTCAGATTCATTCCTCCGTGAACCTCTGCGCTCTTCTGCGTAGTCTGCGTTCTCTGCAGTAAGAATCCGGTCGACTCATTCCCTTAACCTTTGACGTTCCGGCCAGTTTGGCTTCGGCGCCACTGCCTTGGACGACTTCCCGCGTCCCACCGGACTGAGCAGCGCGACAACGTGGTGCATCCCGATCGGGTCGGGCACTGAATCCGGTCCGATCCGTGATGCCTCAACGGCTATCTGGCCACGGTTATTGATGGCAAATGCCCGGACAATGGTCCAATCTCCCTTTACGAGCTCGTTCAGTTTGTACATCCGGCCGTTTTCCCAAAGGAGAGGAACGTACTTACCTTGATATGAATGTGCCGCGTGCATGTAGAATACGTTGCCCACCACCTGACCGCTGTCGTTGATGCCCAACGCATAAGTTTTCGTCGCGTCGGGCAGAGTGCCGAGGGCATATATGTGGCCCTTGTTCCAAAGGAATGGCTGCTGGAAGGCATCTCCCCAGATCGCGCCCCCAACGTCCTGTTCGCCGGTCAGAGTACCAACTATCACTCCCCCCTTGTTTATCGCAGCTGGGCGCACCTGGTGGTATCCCGGCAGGACGCCCAGATCCTGGATGTTCCCGTGCTCCCACAAGAACGCCCGGTTACCCGATATCGCGACAACTTGACCGGCGTCGTTCAAATCTATGCCGGCACTATCGGCGTTTTCGTCCGGCAGCGCGTTGAGGTCCGTCTTTGTGGCCTGGGAAAGCAGAGTGGCATGGTGAATCGGCCTTCGCATCGGTCCCACGTCACCACTATTCTCGACCCTGGTCCGCCCGGTATCCTCGGTACCGATCACCACTCCAAGATCGTTGAAACCGGCGCTGTTCAGCCAGTCTGCATGCAAATTCACGGGAAGGGTCTTGCCGTTGGACCAAAGAGCCAAGTCGTGGGCGGAAGCGGCCAGGAGCACATCGCCTTTTTCGTTCAAATCGACAGCGGTTGTGCGAGGGCCCACCGCCGCGGATAAGCTGAACAGCTTGCCGTTAGCCCATAGGTGAGAGGCGGCCCGTTGCGGTCCTGAGGGTGCGAGAAGCATATCGCCGTTGCTGTTCAAACGATACACGACATAGCCCTCAAGCGGTAGTGGGACAACCTCATACCTTGGAGGAGGCGTTTCATGTTCTGTCACCGGAAGCTTCGGGCCAGGGGCGGGCCGGTACAACAGGTCTACTGCCGGAGTATTGGCGTTACCTTGTGGTTGAGATTCGAGTCGCAGGTATTCCTGAATCCGCCGGCGGCGCTCTTCATCCGACAGGCGTCGCGTCGCCGTCTGGGAGTCGACGGGCGGTTGAACCTGATTGGAATGGTGTCCAAGCGATGGATCGGGTGGACGCCTGCAGCCTCCACTGAGGAGCGCCGCAGTGAGGGCGGAAATGCAGAGTTGGTTGTGAGTGATGTTGTAACGCATAGTTGAACGTCCTAACTATGAATAGTTGTTGACAGGGCCTATCGCAAGGGCGATCGCCAGTATCTTCTGTACGGTTGTCTGCGCCATTCGGCGGATGCTTTCGATTTCCGGATTTCACCACGGAGGACACTGAGGGCACGGAGTATCACGGAGGTCCAATCCGGACCGGGCACTGAAGCACCCGTCTGAGGGGCCTTTGGCCAATCGTCCTTCGGACGACTGACGTGGGTAGTAACTCGATCCCTCGCTACCAACTCGTGCGTCGGAATGACATGGTCGAACGCCTGCACTCTTTGAGCCTCTGCGCTCCTCTGCGCACTCTGCGTCCTCTGCGGTGAGAATCCCCCTTACTCCTTGCCTTCGCCTTTGACGATCCAGCCGGCGCCGTGGTACTTGGCATCCAGGTGCTGCTTCGGCAGGAAGGCGTCCTCCTTGGCCCGGTACTCCTTGAGGCCTACGAAATCCGTATACTCCTCGAACGACGCCAGCCACTGCGTCTGCCCCGGCAGGATTCCGTCCGGAGCCGCCTTCAACGCCATGAAGAAGTCGGTCAGCGCCTTCTGCGCGACCATGATGGAAGCGACCGGTATGGACACGCGGCCGACACCCATCTTCGCCAGCACCGGGATCGGAATCAGTTCGGTCTTCATGCCGGAGACGGCGTCCATGAGGTTCACGGACAGCGGTCCGCACACTTCCCTGACCGCCTGCTCAACCTGCGCAACCGTACGGATGCCGTCGATGAACGCCAGGTCGGCGCCGGCCTCCAGGTAGAGGTTGCAACGGCGGATGGCCTCATCGAGGCCGCCGATGGCGAGGACGTCCGTCCGCGCGTTGATGATGAAATCCGGATCCAGTTTGTCGCGCACGGCGGCGCACGCGCCGATCTTGCCGGCCATTTCCTCGGCCGGAATCACCTCCTTGCCGGCCATGTGCCCGCACCGCTTCGGGAAGACCTGGTCCTCCATGTTCATTCCGGCGATGCCCATCGCGATGACGCGCTCCGCCAGCCACGCGGCGTTGACCGCGTTGCCTCCGCCGGTATCGAGATCGGCCATCACCGGGATATCCACGGCCTGAGCGATGTTCCACGCCGTGTCCAGTACGTCCTTCATCTGGACGAGGCCGACGTCCGGCATCCCCATGAGGGAGCCGGCGACCCCGTAGCCCGAGATCTGGATCGCCTCAAAACCGCATTTTTCGATGACGCGCGCCGAAAGCGCGTCGTGACACCCTGGCACCACCACCGCCCGGCGCTCCATGATTGCTTTTCTGAGTGTTGTTGTTCGTTTCATTGGAAGGCTCCTCTGTGATTGGCGACATGGGGCTGAGGACGCCCCTCTTACGGTCGCAACTGTATGCCTGGCTGGGACATTGCTTCGCCTAGAAGGTGCACAAACGGCAAGGCAGGGTGGACGGCCTTGTGGAATTGGGCGTCGGCGGTCCAGAACTCACAATCACGGAGATCAGCAAGCGCAGCGTAGAGCGAGTCGTAAACGAACCGCTGATTGAACTGCTCCGCAATGGCGCGAGCGCGCTGTCGAAGATCAGGGTGGTCGACTATCTCCACGGGCGCCGCGTCCAAAAGGTGGTAAGCTACGATGGCTTGATCCGGTAGTAGGTTCCCTTTATAGGCGTGCTTCCGAATAACGCTATCAGTTTCCGCCGTAAAGATATGTGGCGCAATCAGGCGGACGGACCCTTCGGCACTTTCGCGCAACAGCGCCATCGCCTCGGAGCGGTTAGTTTCGCTGTCGAGAGCCCACTTCACTGCAACGCTCGCATCGACGCAACGCTCCATCAGAGCTGGCTCGCTCTCTCCTCACGTATTCCGCGGACGGTTTCCGCGGAATCCGTCACGCCTTGGGTGTGGGCAGGATCATTGAGACACATCCTGAGGAATTCCTCCGGCCGGACTCCCCCAACCTGTCGGTTTACCCGAGCAAGCCGTTGGGAGACTCTCTCTATGAGTCCACGCTGATCTTCTTCGCTCATTTCCCGCACCAACCAATCGACCTGGTCCAATGTCACCATCACTCTACCTCCGTCCCCCGTGATATCTCGATTCTACCATAACATCAATCCCCTCCGCCTCCTAGTGCCTTCTGCCTCCGATGCGGTTAGGACCCCTTGGAATATCACGCCACCTTCCCCGCCACAGCCTCCGCCATCTCAGAAGTAGTGTTCGTGCCGCCCATGTCGTACGTGCGGACCTTGCCTTCGGCGATCACCGCGGCAACAGCCTCGTCTATGGCGGTTCCCTTCTCCGTCTCGCCCAGGTAGTCCAGCATCATTCGGGCGGCCAGGATCGTGGCGATGGGGTTCACCTTGTTCTGGCCCGTATACTTCGGGGCGGAGCCGTGGCTCGGCTCGAATACCGCCACCTTGTCACCGATGTTTCCGCTGCAGCCAAAGCCCAGGCCACCGACCATTTGCGCGCACAGGTCCGAGATGATGTCCCCGTACAGGTTCGGCGCCACGAGGACGTCGTAGTTGAAGGGGTCCTTCAGCAGCCACATACACATCGCGTCGATGTTGGCCTCGTCCATCGCGATCTCGGGGAAGTCCTTCGCCACCTCGCGCGCGCAATCCAGGAAAAGGCCGTCGGTCGCGCGGACCACGTTGGCCTTGTGCACCACCGTGACCTTCTTCCGCCCGAACTTGCGGGCGTACTCGAATGCGGCGCGAACGATACGCTCCGACCCCTTGCGCGTGTTGACCTTGCAGGAAACGGCGTAGTCGTCCGGGTCCAGCCCGGCGAACGCGGAGAACGGTTTCGAGAGCGCGCTCAGTGTGGAAGCCAGCTCCGGAGGCACGGGCGAAAACTCAACGCCGGCGTAAAGGTCCTCGGTGTTCTCGCGGAATACCACAAGATCGATGCCTTCACGGTAGTTCAGCGGGTTGCCGGAATACGCCCGGCACGGTCGCAGGCACACGTAGAGCTCGAACATCTGGCGCATCCGGACGATGGGAGAACGGTACGCCAGGCCCTTTTCGCGAAGTTCAGGGGCGAGTTCGGCCATCGCGGCTTTGGCGGGCTTGGAGGTTATGGCGCCGAACATGGCGGCGTCCACGGACCGGAGGAGGTCGATCGTTCGCTGGGGAAGAGCGTCGCCCTCGCGACACCAGAACTCCCATCCGATATCGCCTTGGACGTAATCCGCGTCCAGTGCGACGGCGTCCAGCACAACGCGGGCGGCGTCCATCACGTCGGCGCCCACGCCGTCGCCGGGCAGCCAGGCAATGCGGTACTTAGCCACAGTAACCTCCCTTTATCGGCGAGCGAGCCCCCTTGGTTGCACGGGGCTGATAACAGTTTAGCAAGGATGCGGGCCGGACGCGTGCGTCCATTCAAACACGACTGAAGTCGGCGGGGCGCGCCCCCGTCGAGCCACACTGTCACCAGTCCCGGCCCCACTTTGGCCTCCCGTCGCTGTTTGTAGTAATATAAACTAAGCGAACCGGCTTCTCTCGTTGATGCGGCCGCCGCGTTGACCGGAGTTGTCCTTTCGCCATGAGTCCTCCTCATCTCTCATAATTCGTGGGTTTCTCTTCTGGCCCTTTCTGGGCGGAAAGGGGCTGTACCTGTGAAAGACATCCGGTCACTGCTCGACATCTGCATCGATCGTGACGGCTCGGACCTCCATATCGAGGCGGGCGAACCTCCTGTACTGCGCTTGCACGGTCGTCTCGTGCGCCTGAGGGAACTCGGCGAGCTTACGGGGGATGACACCGAGCACCTGATGAAGGCCATCGCCTCCCCCCGCTCCCAACAGGAGATCGAAGAGCGCGGCGGGGCGGATTTTGGATTCACCTATCCCGGGCGCGGGCGGTTCCGCGTATCGGTTTTTCAGCAGCGCAACTCCATCGCCATCAACATGCGCCTCATTCCGTTTCGCCTGCTGTCGTTCGAGCAGTTGGGCCTTTCCGCCAGCGTTCAGAAATTGCTGCACGCTCCGCGCGGCCTCATCCTCATCACGGGGCCAACCGGCAGCGGGAAGACCACCACGCTGGCCACGATGATCGACTACATCAACGTTCATCGCGATGCTCATATCATTACCATCGAAGACCCTATCGAGTATTTCCATTCGCCGAAACAGAGCATCATCACGCAGCGCGAAGTGCATGTGGACGTGCCTTCATTTGAGGAGGGCGTTATCAAGGCTTTGCGCCAGGACCCGGACGTGATCCTGGTGGGCGAGATGCGCGACCTCAATACAATCGGCGCCGCCATCACCGCCGCGGAAACAGGCCACCTGGTGCTCTCCACTCTGCACACAACCGGCGCGGCGCGCACTGTGGACCGCATCACCGACGTTTTCCCGATGGAACAGCAGGAGCAGATCCGCGTGCAGTTGTCCGGCAACCTCACGGCGGTTATCTCACAGCTTCTGCTGCCCAAAAAGGACGGCAGCGGACGCATCCCGGCGTACGAGATCATGGTCTGCACGCCGGCCATCCAGCACATGATCCGCGACCACAAGACGCACAGCATCTTCAGCGCCATCCAGACGGGAAGCCAGCTGGGCATGATCGCGCTGGACGACCACCTGGTGCAGCTATACAAGCGCGGCGCGATCGGCAAGGACGAGATGATCCGTGTAGCGCAGAAGCAGGAAGAGATCTACGAGAAGATCGGCGAAGCGCCGCCGGCCGGCATGGTGAGCATCGCCAAGGCGAACGCGCAGACGCCGAACGCCGTGGGCAGACAGTAGGCCGGAAACGAAGAGACGGAAACGATAAAGTATGAACGATGAATTCCGAATCGGCGTACTGAGTATTGAGTGTTGAGTATTGTGTATTGGGGGCCTTTGGGGGCGTCCGGGCATTGCCTGGGCGCCCCCTCCGCATTCGGTAGCGTGCCGGCGTTGGAACGACGTCGATTGCGTCTTCGGCCGACGTCCGATTGAACCTATGATGTTTGTCACAGTGCGGGATGATGGCTTGACCAGCGCGTTTGGGGGGTGGCATCATATACGAACATACGTTTGTATTTCACAGAAGAGCGCTATGACCTCACACACTACCAACCTGCAGATCGACGGGTTCCTCCATCGCTGGGCGTTCGTCTCGTACGCCAACATCGAGCATTTCGCCGGGCGGTCGGCCCAGTGGATGCGTCTTCAGCCACCGCCGCGTTTCGCCGCCGGCGCCCTGCCGGACTGGGGCGTGGGCATCCGGCGGGATGCGCTGCCCGGCGGGGTGGATGCCGTTTGGAGCCTGGACGACGGGGCGTACGTGATACGCGTTTCGCCGTTCCTCGCCCCGGCGCGCGCGAATTTCACGCTGTGGCACGAGTGGTTCGAGGTGATGGCGTCGCGCCCCGCCTTTCCCGGCCGCTACACACCGCACCGGCTGGAGCGCCTGGCCGACCTCTACGCGGCCGCCATCACGATGCCCGCGGATACCGTCGCCCGTTCGCTTAAGGAGTTTCGGGACTCCGGCGATAAGGCGGATGTGATGGCGGCGCGCTTCGGCATCAGCGTGGCCGCCATGCGCCGGCGGATTCGCGAGTTGGCGCCGGACCGCCGCATCCGGCCGGCGGGATGGGACTCCATCCGCTGAGACGATCGGAAGCCCGATCCACGCTGCCGCATGTGGAGACGCCTGCGTTCCGTGGTTTGAGCACTCGCCGGGCGTGGGTATCTTAACGGTAATCCGGCTGAGGTGTCTTAAGGGGGGCGAAGCGCGCATGGTGAACCTGAATCAATTCGAGGTTGATCGCATTGGAGCCGTGATCCGCGCGGAAGAGGCCAACCGGATGAGCACGTGGATGTACATCTCCTGCCGGCTTCTGGCCGCCCGCGGCCTGCTGGAGTTCAAGGGCATGAGCACCCGGCTGGGCCAGCCCGACTATTTCGTGTACGGCGACCCGCAGACGGGCGCGATTTACGCGGTCCAGCGCCCCGCCATCGGCGCGGACGCGGAGGGCCTGCTGGTGGACCGCATGGTTACCCTCACCCGCGGCCTGCCGAACTGACCAACCGGACAGGACACACCATTTTCCGAGGCCACGGCCCGCCACCCGGCGGGCTGTGAACGTTTTTGGCGGGCAGACGCGTCATAATGGGGGCAGTGAAGGGTTCTTGGCAGGCCGCCGGCGCGAAAATCGGGAAATGGACGATGGAAGTTTGAGGTTGGACTTGGGAATTCCAACCTCTATCGTCTAGCTTCCAACGTCCACTTTGCGGAGTTAACCTGTACGGCTACGTGGGCGGGGACCCGGTGAACGGGAGCGATCCAAGCGGGCTGCGTGGAATACGGTTTGGCAGGTTCCACCTCTTCGACGACGGAAGGCCGTACCTTGAATTCACCGACGATTCGTTGGGCGACCTCGGGAAAGGCGCCGCAGCGACTGTGGACGGGATTATTCCTTTCGGAGATCCGTTGAAGGGCGTTTACGCTGACTCGTGCGGCAAGGTAGCTCCTGAGTACGAGGTTAGCCAGTTTCTGGGTGGCAGTTCGCGCGATATCCTGCTGTTGGCAGCCGGAATGCCAGGGACGCTGAAGCCGTTCACGCAAGCGGGTGCAACCGAGGAGACATCATTGGCTTCCATCGCGTTCAGGAAGCTGTTCAGGGGTGTCAAACTTCCTCCTGGCGTTAAGCTACCAGCCCCGACGTATTTGGATCTGACCATCAAAAGTTCAAAAGTCGGTACTGTCTTAGGCCGGGCTGCACCACTATACGCATGGATGCAACTGAACTGGGATATTGGATGGTTCAGCGAACCGTACTTGCTAGGCGGTCTCGATGGAAAACATTGATGGCAGTGGCTATGGTTGCCTCAGTTTCCTGGCTTTGTTCGGTATTTGGGCGACTATGCTGAACATTCGGTTTCGGCGGTTCGCGCGTTCTCGGCACGGCATACAGGAGAGCCTGTATGAGCATCATTTCGCTTCCGATCCGGAGCTGCTCGAAGTTGCACTGGCGGTCCGTGCCGAGATCCGGGATCTTCTGGTGGATCCTGACTTTGTAGTGTATCCAGACGATGATCTGCAGGACACACTGGACCTATGTATTGACGACATTGAAGATTCATCCCTCAAACTGCTGAGCCAATTTGGGAGAACGAGCATACCGCAACGGGAAGAGATGGCTGGCTGGCCCGCGACCAGGACCGTTGAGGATTGGGTGCGCTTCATAGTCAGATTCAGGCATGAGGCAACGGATTCCGGTAGGTAGGAGCAGGCCGGTGAGCCGTTCGGCTACCAGGGTCAGTGGGGTTACTGCACAGACGCGGAGACCACCACCGGCAGCTGGCAAACGTCGCCCGATGTTAGACACTCCTGGGATAAGCCAAATTGACCGCACCAATCATCTTGTTGGAACTTGACGATCGGAGTGTCTGGGCGTTCAGAACGGTCGCCGAGGCATCGGCTTGGCCAGAGGCGGTAGATGTCGAAAATGGCGAATACGTCGCATGGGATAGCCAAGGCATTCGGCTCACCATGGCCGTGTTGGACGGGCGCGTCGTACTGGAGGAAGAGCGAAACGGGGTAAGCGAGGGTGCGGAACTGGAGGCTGCGCTCCGATCCCACCTGACGCGAGGCGGATCGCCCCTGTTTCCCCCAAACGCACCTGTTGAAGTGCTTATCGATCTGGCACTGACCGATTGTGACGCAGAGAGGCAAAGAACGTAGAATTCAGCCGTTAACCGGGTCTGCAAGGTCGTCCGGCGGGTGCTGAAGCCTTGGAGCCGGTAGCCGGGGGATGTCATGTCTCGGCTTCTTCGCCCGCTGCCCCAACCTCAGGTGGTAGCATTCCGCAAGCTGCCAATAAACGGTGGAAGTCGGACCGAATGACCGGCGGGACCCATACGGGCGGGACGCCGGTCGTACCGGCGGCTCGCGGCATCCATCCACCCTCCAAAAAAAGACTTGACAGCCGTTGCGGCCGCAGGCTATTATCTTTTTTCGGCGCCTCCTCGCGAGGCGACCACCATCTGAAAGGAGCGGTAAGCATGCACAACCTGTTCAACACCATCGAATCGGCGCAATGGACCTGCCTTGTCGGCGGATCCGATTCGCCTCGCCTTGCCGCGCCCCCTGCCCCCATGGGAGGAGATGCCTGACCGCGTCTCACCTAACCTTGCGGGTCCCGGGTCTCGGCGAAGAATCGCCGGGACCATTTTGGTTTTTGGGGCCGCAGGGCACGTAACCATGCGCTTTCCGCCTCCGTAAAGGACTCCGGAAAACGCACCGCCAATCGGCGGATATTCATAAGGCCGAGATTAAGGCCGTTAGAAATCCGATGTCTCAGAAGCTGAGGCAACACTGCTGGAGGAGAGGAAAGTGGAAATTCAGACCGTAAAAAGCCCGTACGCCGCGCCCGAAGCGCTCCGCACGCGCACGCGGCCATTCGCTCCGGCGAGTGCTCGCCGGCGTCCCGTGGCCACCTGGCAGGCACATGCCCAGGCGGCGCTCGGCGCCAAACTGGAAACCCGGACCGCAATTGTCATCACCGATGTGCCGGCGAAAGCCAGCCGGCTGAAGACCGCCCCGGCGCGCAGCCGAACTGCGCCGCGGGTGTGGGATTGGTGGCAGGTGATCGCGCCGGTCGCCATCGCACTTTGCGCCATCGCTCAGTTGGCGCAGAGCGTCCGATGACACGCCGCGCACAAAAGCCCGGCCGGAAGAGATTGGGGGAACGAGACGATGAGTCCTGTTCCCCCATTCTCTGTTTCGGGGGTCAGGATTCAGGGGTCAGGATTCAGCATTCAGGATCCGGCATCCAGCATCCAGCATCCAGGGTCGGGATTCAGGGGTCAGGATTCAGAATTCAGGATCCGGCATCCAGCATCCAGCATCCAGGGTCGGGATTCAGGGGTCAGGATTCAGAATTCAGAATTCAGGATCCAGCATCCGGCATCCAGCATCCAGGGTCAGGGTTCAGGGGGCAAGGGGCAGGGCTCAGGAGCCAGGGGACAGGAAACTCGATGGAGGCTGGATCAGCGGATGATTCAGCCTCCATCTTCATAGTTCCTGTTTCCCGCTTGCGGTCAGGGTGTTGTCGCTGCCGGTTCGGCGGGTTGCGACGAAGGGCTGGCGGCGTTCAAATCGGCAACTCCGGATTGGGCGCGGGAACGCCATTCCTTCAGGCGCGCGATGTGGTCGGGATCCTGTTCGGAGGCCAGCAGCGTATCGCACATCGAGATTTCGCGCTCGTACAGGGATTTGGCGCCGGTGGCGTCGGAGTTATTGACGCGGATTTCGGCGGCGGCGTGGATGGCGCTGATAGATGCGTCCGCGGTGGGATCCGCGTCGGCCATCTGCACGAGCAGCCGGGTGACACCGTCCCAGTCGCCTTGATCGGCCTTGTTGCCGGCCAGGCGCACGAACTCCTGCTGATCCTTGGTGAGGGTTTCGTTCTGCAGCCACGCGAGGATGGTATTGCTGGATTCGTTGGGCGGCGCGCCGGGGATCTCCTTGATCTTCATCCTGGGCTGGGGGACGCCCGGCTTCACCGGCGGCACGTACGTTGGGGTGATGTCATTGGCCGGGGTTTCGTTTCGCGCGATGGACGGGGGGTTGGCATGCAGGCGCGCCAGATTGACCCCGTTTCTAACACCGGCGTCGTACGCGATGATGGCGAGGATCATGCCGGCGAGGGCGACGCTGGTTGTGGGGATCCACGCCCAGTTCCGCTGGTGCACCGGCTGGCGAAGGCGCAGGTCGTCGGCGATGACCGTCATCAGCCGGCGGTAGCTTTCATCTTCACCCGGCGCGGCCGGTTCAACCATTGCCGCGCGCAGGGTGGCTACTGTTCCGGGATCTTCGCAGATCCGCTCTTCCTGCCGCCTGCCATGCAGCATCCAGGACCATAGATTACCCACGATAAGAGCCTCCGAACGGGAGACGCGGCGCCAAACGGTGGTGGTGTAAGGTCATTGATCGACGTTGGGCCGTACATCTTCCGTAAAATACTCGTCCGCACGGATAAGACCGCGCAACTTGGAAATAGCCCGGTGCAGATGGCTTGTGACCGCCGATACCGACGGCTTGCCGGTCACCAGAGCGATTTCCTTGAGCGACAGTTCCTGCTGATAGGCGAGGGCCAGGATTTCGCGGTCCGCGTCGGAGAGTTGGTCCAGGGCCGCTTTCACGCGGTCCACGCGCTCCTCTTCGAGTATGCGGTCCAGCAGCGATGGTTCGCCCGAGGGCAGTTCCATCGTCTGGCCTTCTTCCGACTCCAGCGCGCTGAAAGTCCATGGCTTTCTTGAGCGCTGATGGTCGATCAGCAGATTCCGGGCGATTTTGAGCAGAAACGGGCCAAACCGGCCCTGTTCCCGCACCTCGTAGTGACCGATGGCGCGATACGCGTTCACGAACGTATCGGCGGCCAGGTCTTTTGACGTTTCCTCATCGCGTATGCACCGATGGAGATAGCCCCACACTCGCTTGTAGTAGCGTTTGTGGAGTTCGCCGAAGAGGGCAAGGTCGCCCGCCTGCACCTTCCGGATAATCACTTCATCGGTCATTGGGTGTATCGCACTTCCGCGTGTTTCATGATGCTAACGATAGCAGGCGGTGAAATGTCACGGACACGGGAGCCAGGGTTCAGGATTCAGGATTCGGGATTCAGGATGAAGTGGACGATTGGCCGACGGCGCTTCAGGCGGGTGTTTCAATGCCCGACGCCCGGAAAGGCCGATTGGCCGCCCCCAGCCCATCAGGCGCAAGCCGGGTAAGCCTTTCGTTGCACGGGAAATCGTCCTGCGTTTGGCCGTTCTAAAATCGATAATTGAGGTAGCTCGGTAAAGTGCGCGGGTCCCGCGGTCGAAAAGAAGAAATGACGAGCACAGGACTGCTCGCAAGGGAGAGTGACGACGATGGCTATAGCTAACCGTGCGGAGGTCGCCGAGCCGGTGCAGCAGTTCCGGAAGACCGTTACCGAGGAGGACGTTCTGTGCCTCCTGAACAAATATCGCCTGGACCGCGACGAACGGGCGCGCGAAGCGCTGGTCGTTTACCACCGCCCCCTCGTAGAGAAAGTCGCCCGCCGGTTCGTCGATACCGGCGAGCCGATGGAGGACCTCGTGCAGGAGGGCTATCTGGGCATGCTCACAGCCATAGACCTCTTCGACACCACGTTCAGCGTCAAGTTCTCCACCTACGCCCACCATCTCATTACGGGTCAGATCCGCCATTATCTTCGGGACAAGGGCACCATCATCCGCGAGCCGGCGTGGAGCCAGGATTTGCGCCGCATCATCAAGAAGACATCCGCCGACCTGACGAGCCGGCAGCGGCGGGAGCCCACGGTCGCCGAATTGGCGGGCGCGTGCAACATCACGGAGGAGGCGCTGACGGAGGTCCTTCAGGCCGAACAGGTTTCCAAAGTGGTCTCGCTGGACGGCTTTACGGAAGACGACGCACCCGCCGTTGACCCGGACAAGATCCGCAGCCTGCGCCTCGTCTCGTTCCATATCCCGCTGGAAGAGCGCATCGTGCTGGAGGATATGGTCTCCAATCTCAAGCTGATCGAACAGCGCGTTGTGCACGAGTTCTTTTTCCAGGACCTGTCTCAGACCGAAATCGCCAAGGCGCTCGGCGTATCGTGCAATTACGTGAGCCACCTGCTGAAATCGGCCGTGAAGAAGATGGGCAAGAGCCTGGCGTATACCGAACTCCAGGAGCGCCAGTTGCGGCAGAAGCAATCCGCGTCCGGCAGCGACTACGGCGAGGGCAGCATCGTGGACCGTGTGACGGGCCTCTACACCCAGGACCACTACGTCCGGCGGATGGAAGAGGAAATCGTCCGGGCACAGCGCTATGTGCAGGAATTGTCCACGGTCTGGGTACGCTGCGTGAATTTCGATGAATATTCCAATCGCCTGGGAAGCGAATGGGGCGAACGAACGCTGTTCAGCATCGGCGCGGCTCTCCGCGATTGCGTGCGGCGCTGTGACGTCGGCGCGTACATCGGCGACGCGGTCTTCGCGGTGATTCTCCCTCACACCGGCGAAGGCGCGCGTATGGTGCGCGACCGCCTGCTCTCAACCCTGAGCGAAGTCGAGTACACCCGCGGCGCCCGCCTGGAGTTCCGCGGCGCGTCACTCATCATCCCGCAGGACGGATCCTCCGCGCGCGAGATCTGCGACAACGCCGAATACGAACTGAGCCGCCCACTGGTAGCGGGATAGAGTTTCGGTGACGGGTGACGGGTGTCAGGTTTCGGGTGGCGGGTTTCGGGTGGCGGGTTTCGGGTGGCGGGTGTCAGGTGGCGGGTCCTGCCACCTGACACCCGAAACCCTCCTCAGGGGCTGTCAAACCCCATGAGGTAAGAGATGCCGTCCGTCCCCTGGATTGTTCGCGCGAAGAAACGATCGGTGCTCGCGTCATACGTGGGGCGCTGCGGGCGTCCGACAACCGTATAGGACCGCATACCGCCTCCCGTCACTGAGAACAGGTTCATTGTATTGCCGTCGCCGTAGGCAGCGATATTGCGCGAACTGACTACCATTCCGCCGGCGCCATAGGACCCATAATACAGGCCGCGAACGCTCCCGGATTCCGCGTCGATGGCAACGACCTCGGCGATATTGCTGCTTTGGACGGACGCATAGATGGTTCCGCCCGGATCCTGATCGGCGGAAGTTGGCGACGCGGAGATCTCAGTGTATGCACCCAAATCCGACGGGCCAAGCACGATCCGGCCGGGGTGGGTTGAGGGCCCGAACCGCGGGTCAGGAGCCAGAGTTGACGAGTTCAGTTTGACGACTGACGAGTTAAGCGACGCCGTTCCGTAGTATATCCCGTCGCCGCGAACATACGCTGGCGACCAGCCCTGTGGCGCCGGCATTGTTGCGGCCTTCACTGTCAGATCGCTCCGATTCAAAACAATGATGCTCAGATTATTGGGCGGACGCGTCACCGATGTATAGATGTTGTCTCCCACAACGGCTGGCGAACCTGCCCAGTCATAATACGTACTTGAGAGCGGGGGAGAGGTCATCACGGTCGTTCCATCGGACTCCTTGAGTTTGACGATGAAGATGTTTGCGGAGGTCTTCCTCTCAACGATGACGGTGCCATCCGGAGTAACTGCCGGAGTCGCCGTGCCGCCGTAACTCGATGAACCGGCAAATGAATTAGTCCAAGCAATGGATCCATTTGGCCATATCTTGACGACTCCACCTTTGGACGTTGTCAAGTAGATCGCTTTTCCCAATGCACCGTAATACACGGAAGGCCGCGTGATCGGGTAGCTGTTATCTCCAATTGCGGCTCGGACATCAAGTGGGAAACCGGATACGCTGGAACCATCCGTAGCGTTGACAGCATACAGCCTGCCGTCAGACGTTCCGAAATACACGACGCCCTCGCTCGCTATGGGATCCATCAAGACGGCGTTGAAGCTCAGCTTGATCTGCTGGGCGCGGAGCGATGAAGTGAGCAGCAGCATACCGGCCAATGTCAAGAAGCACCTGATGTTCACGTTCCCTCCGCAGCTATGCAGGTAGAATGAGCGGCGCACCGGAGTCACGTGACCACGGGGTGTACCGGGTAACGGGTGACAGGTGACGGGTGCCGGGTGGCGGTTTCCAGTCCCCGGCACCTGGCACCTGACACCCGACACTCGGCCCTCAGCCCTCAAGCCTCAGCCCTCACCTGCGCATCCGCTTCCTCCATCTGGCGGAGGTAGTCGAAGACTTCGTTGGCCTCCTGCTCGTCCAGTTTGCTGAGGGCGAAGCCAACGTGCACGATCACGTAGTCACCAACGTTGGCTTCGGGCACGAAACTGAGGTTGACGTCGCGCGAGACGCCGCCAAAATCCACTTTGCCCGCCCGCAGCACGGGGTCCGTGTTCTCGATGCTCTTTATCTTGCCTGGGACGGCGAGACACATGGCGACGCCTCCTTTCTATTGCTTTCCGGCCCTATGCCGGAACAAACCCGGAATTCTCACCACAAAGACACAAAGGCACAGAGAGTGATGAACGCCGGGGGCTATTCGGGGATTCATCGTTCATCGTTCAAGCTTCATCGTTTCCGCGTTCATCGTTCATCGTTCAAGCTTCATCGTTCATCGCTCATCGTTTCCGCTGCGCGGCCATCACCTGGCCGAGGGCGATGCCGCCATCGTTCGGCGGCACACTCCGATGCCAGTATGCGTGGAAGCCCTCGATCTCCAGCCGGCGCACGGCGTGCTCCAGCAGGTACGCGTTCTGGAAGCAACCTCCGCTGAGGACGACGTTTCTGATCCCGACCTTCGCGGCGATGGTCGCGACGGATTCGACCAGGGCGTTGTGGAAGCGCACCGAGACGACGCGCGGCCGCACGCCGCTCCGCACATCACTCAGCACGGCCTCGAGCACGGGTAACCAGTCCACAACGATGGGACCGTCCGGACCCTGCCGGTCGAATCCGAACTCATAGCCCTCGCCGGCGCTGGCGCCGTCCAGCGCGAATTCCAGTTCGATGGCGGCCTGGCCCTCGAATTTGTCCTCGTGGCGCACGCCGCAGAGGCTGGCCACCGCATCGAACAGCCGCCCGATGCTGGATGTCCTCTGCACGTTCACGCCGGAGCGCAGCATGGAGCAAAGCGTTTCGCGCTCGGTCATGTTGAACGAGCGGATCGCGGCGAGGTCGGTCCAGTCGACGATCCCGTCACCGAAGGCCTCGTACAGGAGCCCGAACGCGGAGCGGCGTGGTTCCCTGATCGCGGCGTCTCCGCCCGGGAGCGGGAAGGTGCGGAGATGGGCGGCGCGGGTGAAAGACGCGTCGTCGATCGCCAGGTATTCGCCGCCCCAGATCGTTCCGTCCAGGCCGTAGCCCGTGCCGTCCCAAACCACACCCAGTGCCGGGGCGTCGAGGCCGTTATCCGCCATGCACGAGAGGGCGTGAGCGTAATGGTGCTGAACGGTGACGGCCGGAGTATCCATCGCCATCGCCGCCTGCGTGGACATGTAGTCGGGGTGGGCGTCGCACGCGACGACCTCGGGCGTGATCTCGTAAAGGCGCTGCAGATCGGCGACGACGCGATTGAACGCGGCGCCGGCCTGCACGGTTTCCAGATCGCCGATGTGCTGGCTGATGAACGCCTCGTGGCCCACGGCGACCGCCACCGCGTTCTTGAGATGTGCGCCGACGGCCAGGATGGGACGCGTTTCCTCGGGGATCGGAACCGGCATTGGAGCGTACCCGCGCGCGCGCCGGAGGACGATTTCACGCCCCAGCAGGACGCGCACCACGGAGTCATCCACGTGGCGGGTGATGGGCCGGTTGTGAATGAGGAAGCAGTCGGCGATGCCTTTCAGCCGCTCGACGGCCTCCGTTTCGTTCGTGCAGATCGGCTCGTCCGAGAGATTGCCGCTGGTCGCCACGACGGGGAACCCAAGCTCCGCCATCAGCAGATGGTGCAGCGGGGTGTACGGCAGCATCGCGCCGAGAAAGGGATTCTTTGGCGCCACGGCGTCGGCGATGATGCTCCCGCCCGCCTGATGCCGGCGCAGCAGCACGATCGGCGATTCCGGCGCGAGCAGCAGGCGCTCCTCGGGATCGGACACGTCGCATTCCGCGCGGATGTGCTCCACCGAGGGGAACATCAGCGCCAGCGGCTTCTCCTCGCGGCGCTTTCGACGGCGAAGGCGGCGCACCGCGGTCTGGTCGCACGCATCGACGATCAGGTGGAAACCGCCCAGCCCCTTCACCGCCACCACGTGGCCCTTCTGGATGGAGGCCGTGGCGGCGAGGAGCGCTTCGTCGTGGGTTGCGCGCACGATGCCCTTGGAATCCCAGAACTCCAGTTGCGGGCCACAGTCCGGGCAGGCGTTGGGCTGCGCGTGGAATCGGCGGTCGCGCGGATTCTCATACTCGGCCTGGCAGCGTTCGCACATTTCGAAGCCGCGCATCGTGGTGTTCCGGCGGTCGTACGGGAGCGCCTCGATGATGCTGAAGCGCGGGCCGCAGTTGGTGCAGTTCGTGAACGGGTAGCGGTAGCGGCGGTTCTCGGGGTCCAGAATTTCGTGCAGGCAATCCGGGCATGTGGCCATATCCGGCAGAACGAGCGCGGACTTGGCGCCCTGATGTGTGCTACGGCGGATTTCGAAACCCATATAGCCGGCGGCCTTGAGCACTTTCGGTTCCACGCTGCGGATGGACGCGCGGGGCGGTTTGTCCGCCTCGAGGCGCGTGAGGAAATGGCGGACGGTCGCGTCCGGGCCTTCCACTTCGATGAAGACCCCCTGAGGCGAATTGTTCACCCATCCGGCGAGGCCCAATTCCGTGGCCAGGCGGTACACAAATGGCCGGAATCCTACCCCCTGCACGGCGCCGCGTACAGCGACGTGCATCCTCGTGGGGGAGACCCCGTTCTTCCTCGCGCGATCAACGGCCATGTGCGCGCCTGCCCCGACTTGTTCTATTGCATTCCATATCTATATGATAACGGTTTTTGGCGAACCGGCGGCGGGTGTCAGGTGACGGGCGTGGGGTGCCAGGTGTCGGGTGCCAGGTAGCGGCATTGGGTATCGTTACCTGTCACCTGTCACCCGCCACCCGCCACCCGCCACCTGTTTCCTGCCACCCGGCACACTATACCTAGTCCCTGTAGCCGGTTCCCCTTCTGGTTTCCGCGAGGTAGACCTCCTGCCACCCCTCCGACCCTCGTCCCTCCGCCCGCGCGGCCGCCCTCAGCCGGCGTGCCGTTGTTTTGAGCGCCCGCTCCACGCGGCAGAGCTTCAGGCCGGTTCTGTCCGATATCTCCCTGAGGGTGAATCCGGCCGCGCGCATCGCGGCGACGGCGCGGTCAACCGGGCTGAGCCGCAGCGCATCGAGATGGTCCAGCACCCGGCTTTCCGCCAGATAGGCCGTCACGACCGGCGGCAGCCCGGCCGCTTCTTCCGAGATGGACACGGTGCCGTGCCTGTCGTTTCGCCGTCTCAACTGTTCGTCCGTATAGAATGGGTATTCGCCACCCTGGTGATTGTGCGATTGCAGCCATACCTCTACCTGTCCCGCGGTGATCCTTTGCATGCCGGCCTCCACTCCGAACAAATGTTCGTTATTCCCCGGCGTTATGATAACACACCGTTTGGAGGCCGTCAAGCGATACCCAACATTTGTTTGCCTTTTCTTTGCGCGCACGCTAGAATCTTCGTGAGTCCCCGCAATGGGGCCTAACGTTATGTACGGAGACCGCCATGGATCGGTATGATGAGATCGGACGCCGCATCCGCCAGGCCCGCGAAGCCGCCGGCCTCACACAGGAGGAACTGGGCCAACAGCTCGGCGTCTCCGGAGTCGCCGTGGGCCATTACGAGCGCGCCGCGCGCTCCATCGGCATCGCCGAACTGGAGGCCATCGCCAGGATCCTCAACCACCCGATCACCTGGTTCCTCCATCTGCCCCGCCCCTGGGCGCAAACCGTGGACGCCGCATACGAAACCGTGCGCAAGGATCCCACCTTCCCCCACGGCGGGCGCCACGACCCGGACCTCGACACCGCCTTCAAGGAATACGTCGTCCGCCTCTACGAAGCCGCCCGCGGCCAGCGGCTGCTGCCCACCGAGGAAGAGCGCCTCAACTACGATTGACCGCCATGCGCTGGCGCGTGATGTTGCGCCGACGCGTGCGCTATAATCCTCAATATCTGGGATCCCCGCGTGACCAAACCCGTAGAAGCGTGCGGGCAGAGGAGGTGGCGCCATGATGTGCGACCGTTGCGGCGAGAACAATCTCGACGAAGCCTCAACGTGCCGGATGTGCGGGTTCAAGCTGTCGGATGCGGCGTCTCGCGCCGAGGCCGCGCGGCTGTGGCGCATCAGACGGTACGCAAGCGGGGCGCCGCGTCTCTCCACCCGGGCCCGCGGAATCCTCTCCGTCCTCTTCGGCGCCGCCGGCGCATTCATCGTCCTTTCCTCGCTCGACCTACAGATGGACCTCTTGCCCGTGGGCGTGGCGGCGATCTGCGCCTTCCTGGGCCTCTACCTTGGCCTCTCCGTGATACGCGAACTGCGGTTCATCGAGGGCGTGGTGTGGTCGCGAGGGCTGGCGTTGGCGGGAGCCGTGATCTCCACGGGTGTGCTGGCGGCGCCCGCCCTGATGGTGCTGGTCGCCGCCGCGATGTTCCCGCACAAACTCGTCGCGGAACCCAGGGCGATCAACAACCTCCGCAAATTGTCTATTGCCATCCAGGCTTACGCGACGGACAATGGCGACCGTCTGCCGGGGTGGATGTCGGATGCGTCGGGCACGGCCAATCACAACGTGTGGGACCAGCAGTTGGCGCCCTACCTTCAGGGGGACGAGAACTTCCTGAGCAGCGCAGACGGCAAAGGGATACGGTCGCCGTCCCAGCCCCCGCCGCGCACACGGGTGGTGTACTACGGGCTGAACGGCCTGCTGATCACGCGTCCGAAAGCGGCGTTCGACGGCAACGCGGACTGGGCTGCCGGCCCCTACTCTGTCTCGCTGGACGCGCTCGAAAACCGCGTCAACACGATTGTGCTGGCCGAACTCGCGACCTCCGAACCGATGGGACACCCTTACGCATTCACCGAAGCGGGCGGGCGCAAAGCAATGAAGGGTGACTCCTCTGCCTGGAACCGAGCGCTTTCCCAGTGGATTGACGTGGATCCACGCGCATGGGTAGAGACCGACGGGCCAGTGAAATCGTATTTCAAGAGGCAGTGGAATCCAAACAGGGGCGTCGGGCGATCGCTGCACCCTGGCGGGGCGTGCTATGCGTTTGCGGATGGCCACGTGGCGTTCCTGAAGCTGCGGCAGACGGCGACCGGAGGTGCAGTCGGCCTGCCAACGGAACAGTGGTGGGATGGCTCGAACACCTGGAATATGTGGAATCCGAGGTGAGCGGATTGGGATTCGGGGTTCGCCAGTCCAAATCACACGTCTCCATCGGCGACGTCCTCGTCTCGCTCAACATGGTTGGCGAAAAGGACAAAGTCCCATCTGCAACTTCCCACGTCCAACTTCCCACTTCCAACTTCCGCCTCATCGCCGGCATGGAAGTTGATGCCGTCATCGCCAGCGAGGGCTGCTCATAGGGCAAACAGCATCCAGCATCCAGCATCCAGGTCGAAACCTGGATGCTGGATGCTGGATGCCGAATGCTACTCCCTTACGGCAGCACCTTCGCGCTCACCGGCTTGCTCCACGGGCCGTACGTTCCATCCTTGTACTTCCAGCGGAAGCGGTAGTTTACTATCTTGCCGACGTACGAAGCGGGCCACCGCTGATCGCGACGAATTGTAAAGGTTGCGAGTCGCCTCCAGCGTCGAGCGGTATCCGCTCGCTGAGTTCCGATTGCGCATTGAGCTTCGCAGCCTTCGACGCCCAGAGGCTGAGCCCGCCCGCCTCTCTTCAAAGTCTCGGTAGATTTGGTCTTCAATACATGCGATCTTGAACTTACCGATATTACCTCGCACAGAGGTGGCTTCCGAATGTGGGGAGCACCAACTACGACGACGCCCGGAAGGTGACTGATCGCATAGTGCCTCTTTGGCGCTTGGTTGTAGAGATTATTTAGCCAGATTCGGAATTGCTTAGGGACGGTGCACCACTCTGCTCCTAACCCAAGTTCGCCAGTCTCTGGAATGTACTCGTACGACTGAAGGGCTGCGTCTTCAATATAAACCTTGCCTGCAATGCTGAACGCGCCGACGTAGATAGTGCCCCGTCGCTTCGGTGGCTTCGTATGAAAGTTAGCGGACTGCCTCAGCAGGCGTAACATCTTGGCGTTCGACGAAGGTCCGAGCACTGCCAGACCCACTGCAACGCCCCCACTTTCAAAGTAGATGTCTATGCTGTCCGCATGTTCAAGGAAATAGGGCAGGGAAATTGTTGGACGTGATATGGAAGGACCGGCGCCACGGCGCATCGGGGTTAGGTAAGTAAGCAGTATCAATCCTGAGATCGCGATCACTAGAAAGGCCTGCGCCGGACGCAGGGCGAGGCAGTCGGGCCGAGACCCCCACGCCTTATACAATTTGCGCGTAACCAAACGTCTAGGTGCCATCCCGTTCACATACCTTCTTCCAGGGGCCGGGACCATGCGAGGCCATCAAGCCCATAGACGCCGTGCAGTTTGGTCCGATGGTCGCCAATCAAGATTGCGTCCACCGGACCGTAGCTGCTAGGGTCGCCGCGAACGTATTCGCCTTGCGGCCAGCCCTCCAAGTCACTGTGCATGACCGCCAGGAGCGCTGGCTCCCCTTTCGCCAGATACCCCCATAGTCGCTTCACCCACTCGGGATTACCTAGCTCGATTGCCATTTCGTGGTGCCACCCTAGAAACGCACGGTCGACATCGCCGTAAGCGATGCCAAACGCGTTCGCAATGTCGGTCCGCACCCCACCCGTAGTAACGCCCGCCGACTCGCACGCCTGAATTTGAACGAAATTATACTGAGGTTGGTCTGCAGTCTTCGATGCCACAGATACCTGGATTTCTGGGTACGAGACGTAATAGGAGGGACCGTATATTGTGAGGTTCATTGTGCAGTCGGCGAATAACGTTTCACTCCCGTGGGTATCTATGAAAAAAGCAGTGTATACTGGCAGTCTCCCCAGGATGGCTGTCTTTCCGTCAGTCATCGACGGCATCACTGAGTGGTTCATTTGCGAGGCACTTCCTCCCAAAGACTCCAGTATACCGGGAACCACTTCGGCGAGATTTTCGTCGGACGAGTTTCCCAACAGAAGCGCCCGGTTCTTAGCCGTCGCGGTGGTGCTTATCTCATGTTCTGTCTGGTGGTCGTCCACGACCCGATATGTAACGGTGATGTCGCTTCCATCGGCAAAGTGGGTGCTATCGAATGTCGCACTCAAGTCTACGGAGGGCTGCGGGTCACGCGATGGAGGGAATTGACCTGGCGGTGTAGGCGGTGGGTTCGGGTTTGGCCACTCGTTCACCACCTCATTATTCACTAGCAGCCAGGCGTGTGTGAGGTTCTTGGGACCGCCTCCAACGGTGAAATACGGGCGGGTTGCGCTGCCTCGGACCCTACAATTGGTGCCGCTGAAATAGGGCGGCGGCGAACCAGTCGCCTCGTCGGTACTCTCACCGTTGATGCTGATATCGATCATGGAGCATCGGAACCACAACACCACCCGACTGGTCGCAGGCGCTCCAGGGGTTACGTAGGTATGCCCAGAGATGGATACCGCCGGCAAAGGAAATGGCACGTTCGCTTGCATACCGGCCAAGCTCGGTTTTGGTGTTAGTAGACGGGTAGAGTCTATCTGTCCTAATGGGTACCCGAAGGCACGTAGCTCGGGATCGTTGAAGCTGTCGGTTACGTTGTCAGATCGTGTGATATCGTATGGATAAGCGCCGGCGCTGACTGAATAGACAACACTGAGGTTGTTCAGCTTGCCTCCGGCACCGTCCCAAGTCAGGACTGGCGTGATCGTTCCAGATGAGATCACCCCTGTGGTACTATCAGGCTCCACTACGTAGACGCAGACATACTTGTCAGCATCTGAGGTTGGAATCAACTGGGTAGGCCAAGGCCGCGTTCCGGTGGAATCTGTAAACTGTCCATTGGCGGTGTATGTTAGCGTCATGCCAGCTACTGCGCGGTGTGGGAAGACCGCAGTAAGCATAGCGGCTACCAGGGTTAGCATGGTGCGGCAAGGTGCTATTGTCCGTTTCATCGGTGCGCCCTCCTTTTCGTCGCCTCTGCGCCGTGTTTCCGCGGTTTGACCCTTTTCGCGGTTGTTGCCTTGATCTTTGGCTTTTCCGGTGCTGTTCTGCTGAGTGATACGAGGTTTGACGAAGCAGAACGTCTCCCACCCGATTTGGCAGTTGCCCGTTGGCAACCCCCAACAACCGTCACGGTATCTGCGCGCACCCATACTTCATAGGACAGGTAATTGGCGTCGGTATAGACGCAGACCCATGCTATCATTGGTGCGGCGCCGCTGGGCTCGCTGTTACCATTTATCCAGTATGTGTTTGGTTGGACGACCATCAGCGAGGGGGTGCTTGCGCTGACCGGCACAAAGTCCGGGGCCTGAGATTCGAGGATGCCAATAGCGAAGTTTGATGCGAGTGTGCAATCGTCGGTCGGCAGTGGCGGGGTTGAGCATGTATACAGCCGTGTGGCGGGCGCGGGTTCAGCCGAGGGTAGTGTTAGCGAATAACCCAACAGCGCCGTCGTTTCACCGGGGTCAAGCAACGCGGCGTCCTTATCCTGAAGCATCACGCGAACCGCCTGATCGCGGTACGGCACCGATCCGTTATAGGGATCGTTGAATGACCGTCCATAAACAACGGTGCATATCTGGCCGGCTGCAAGGGAATCCGTCATTTGTCCATGGGTTATAGTTGAGGCGCCGATTGTGTCGCTGGATCCGCTGGCCATGCGCACGGCACCCGCAGCGTTAGTTGCGTCGGAGTTCCCTAGCGTTGCAGTAGGTGGCGCCTGGCTTTCAAGCAGATCTCGCGTGGTCTTGAAGTTGGTGTACCGCGCGATCACCGGGCTGGTGGAGTCTACCACCTGGACCTCGGTGCCGCTTTCGAACTTCACGGACCAGCGTGGCGCGTAGTACGTCGGTTGCGCTCCACCGTAGTCGACCAGAGCAGGGAAGTGCGCTTCGGCTGGTCCGGTTTCGTCTGCGCCAACAGCGCGGCAGAAATTACGGGCAATCTGAATGGCGCTGTCCTCATCATCATTGTCGTCCGGAATGAGATGAAGCTCCATTGGCGTGATAGTTCCTACGTGGATGCGGGCCATGATTGTCTGTGGTTTGTCGTCCCGGTCCGGACCGTTGACCGCCTTGTCGTCGATAGTCATTGTGACGAAACAGTCGGCAGGCGTCGCCGGGGCGATCCACTGCGATGTGGTCGCGTTGAGTTGCGTCAGCGTACCCACGGGCCGTCCCTGGCTGTCGGTTACGTGCCAGACAACCGAATCGATGACATCCGATACGGCGCCGACGGCCACTTTGTCAGTGCCTGCGGCGTCGCGGGCCAAGTACTTCGTGTCGTTGTCATACGCGGTGTTGTTCTGCGTTCCGTTGAGGGCGCGCAGGTAAACGCTGCCGCCGGGATTCATGGTCGCGTAGGATGTAGGCGCAACATAGTTCGGCGCGCCGATGGCCGCCATGATCGGCGGATGGCTATCGTAAGTAACTACGCCAACATCAACTGTCTTGGAGATGGTAAATGGAGTGGGGTCAACGCTGTTCTGCGTCAGTGGGCTTCCCAGGCCGGTATCGTAGATTTTCGCGGTTGGTCCATATTTCCCAAGCGGCGCATTGGAAGGTACATGCCATGCAACGCGGAACTTATCGCCGATGTGGTGGTTTCCATCAAGGCAGTTGTCACCGCAAACGTCCAATGCCGTTGTTCCGCCGGATTCGCCGGCAAGCGTGAGAGTACCTATCGGCTGCCCGCCGACAATCGGTACGCTCCATACAACATGGGAGATCGAATCGTCCACGGGCACGGTCTGTCTCTGGCCGTTCACGTACTGGTAACGCCAATCGCGCGCCCAGCCGTAGCCGTCCACGCCGTCGGTAAGCCAGGCTTCAATAGTGCTGCCAGGCGCTACGGAGGTGTTGTCCATGAATATCCCGGCGGTAATTCCGGGCGTACTTCCGTATACCGTACCCGTGCTCGTGTAGGTGATCTCCAGCGCGTTGTAGTCATGTGCGTGCGCATAGATCGGATTACTGGAGGAATCCGCGCGAAGCCGGATGCCCAGCGGCGCCGTCTGCTTCGTCACCCAGTACTGCACGATACTTGTGATGTTGAAATCCGTGTCCGGGTAGCCGTTCGTATACGCCGTGGCCGTTGCTGAGGGGTGTTGCGCGTCCAAAGCGTAGGCGGCTTCGATACTCGTCCAGGAGGTCGCCGCGCTCGGAACAAACGGCAGGTCGGCAACGGTGATCGTATCGCCGCCTTCGCTTCCGTCACAATCGACCGTCAGATGGAACACCGCACTATTGATCGTCGCGTTCGGCGGGATGCCGATGCCGTCCAGGTTGGCCCCGAATACCATCACCGCTTCGCAGAGATAGCCAGGGTACAACGGATCGGGGCCGATAAGGACTTCCGGCAGGCCGTCTGGGTAAACACTGTCTCCATAACCGCAGGAATCCCGCATCACGCGTTCATCGGTTGGGTAGCGGTTGGTCCCCGTACCGTTCCATATCTCTCCGGCCACGTAGGCGTTGACGGTGGGATCCACCGTTACCGGATACGCCGCCTTCGCCAGCCAGGCAGCGTCCGGCGTCATCGTGTAAACGCTCCCCTGGGCGGTCTCGCCGAGGGTCACCGCTACCGCGTAACTCCGTTTGCCGTTGGCGTCCTGCATCCACGGTCTCGCGATGACCATCGCAGGCTTCCCGCTGGAATCCAGCAGCGAAACGCTGTTATTCGCGTTTAGTCGCCCGGTGAGGCCTTCGGTGCGGAGTGCGAAACTGAAAGACGCCGGCACGTCGGCCGACGCTAGAACGTATCTCAAAAATGATACACTCGTAGGAGCAGTACATTTTTGAGGGTGTGAATGGATTTGACGAAAGAGCAACGGTTGGTGATAGCGCCGCTGCTGCCGAAAACGGAAAAGCGGGAAGACGGAAAGGGCCGCCC
>DASXVS010000070.1 GCA_036504095.1 Armatimonadota bacterium
GCGCAGGTCTTCAAACGCGAAGATGGCCCCACCATAGGCGATAAGCTTTTCCACGGTGGTTCCGTCAGTGTATGTGACCTTAACGCGCGCCACGACCGTGTCCGCCTCGGTGACGTTCGTGGTCGCCCACAGGAAGCGCAACTCGCCGGCCTTGCGGTCGCCGATGGCCATATCGATGGCCTTCGGCCACTCGCCGGCCGGGTTCAGCGAGCCCGCCATCCAGACCGGAGCGCCGATCGCAAACGTCGTGCCGGCCAACGTCAGTGCCGAGTCCTGGAATCAGGCTCGAGATTCGACGTATTGAAGCAGGAACTCCAAAGTCCACCGGTCGGACCATCGGAACTTTCGACAACATGAGAACATGTATGTGATAAGGAAATCTGTCTAATAGTAGCCGGAACACGTAAGGGCAGGGGAATAGCCCGGGGTACCTGGCAGGGCTATCGGATCATAATCTGCGGCTTATGTCTCCGAGGTCTGGCGCAGGCAGTCGGCACCGATGGGTCGCTGCGGGCATCTTTCCACCAGCGTTCCGACGGGACAGGCCACGGCCGAATTAGTGCGTTCACGAATCCATTTCAGGGCTAACGCAGCCCAATGCAGTCACGATGCGATAGCCCCGGGGTACGTGGTGGCCTCGACTCGAACCCATGACGAGATGCTCTGCGCCTGTGGCGCCCGCATCAGAGAGGAAACGGAGATGATCGTGTCCTTCGCTCGCGCGGCGGCTTTTGCCGGGCTGCTTGGGTGCGCGGCGCGTTTCGCGCCGGCCCAGGCGCCACGTACCATAACTTTTCAGGGGCGTCTGACCAACGCCGCGGGCGCCGCTCTGCCGGACGGCCCCCAAAACGTGATCTTCCGCCTGTACAACGGACGGGAGGGAGCGCTCGCTGTTACCCATGAGTTGCAGACCTTCAGCGGCGCCACCGTGACGCTTGCCCATTCCCCAGTGGTTGCCAACAGCGAGACTGTGGCGAAGGCGGACGGCACGTCCACCTACACTCGGGGAGGCGCCTACACGATAGACGACGCGACGGGTGTAATCACGCGAGTCAGCGCCGCGGCCATCCCGGATGGTACGCAGGTGAAGGTGGACTACCAGTATACGGCCGCGAAGCTCTGGGAAGAGATGAAGGCCGTGCAGGTTCGGGGTGGCCTGGTCAGCACCGCCCTGGGGGATGCCACGGCGTTCCCGGCCACATTGTCATTCGCCCAACCTCTCTACCTTGGCATGCAAGTGGGGGCGGACCCCGAGATGACGCCAAGGACGGCTCTGGCCAACGCGCCGTCCGCCCTCGCCCTGGCGCTGCCCTATGCGGACACCGCGGACATCCCGAATCCCGGAGCCGTGGTCTCCGTTACGAACCTGGGTAACGGTAACGTTATACATGCCGTCCAGGCTCCTTCCACCCTCTTCGACCCCTACCAAGGGATCCCGGCCGCCGTCTGGGGTAGCTCGCAGTGGACCGGGGTGCTCGGCACAGGAGCGAACGTCGGGGTGTGGGGACTTGGCATCGACGGTCCCGGCGTGTACGGCGAAACCTCCGCCGCGGGTGGTGGTCACCATGCCGCTGCTGTTGAGGGACGGAGCACCGCGGACTCCGGCGTGGCCGTTTTCGCGGGAGACAAGGAGCCTTACGGGATAGCCGGGATCCAGACGAACTTTCTCCTTCCGGCGACCCACATCTGGTGCGCGGAGAACGACAACCAGGTCTTCGCCGTTACGGCCGGTGGAGCCGTCTGTGGCCTCAGCTTCAACCAGTGCTCCGACGTTCGCTTCAAGCAGCGAATCGAGACCTTGCAGGACCCGCTGAACGCCATCACCGCCCTGAGAGGCGTCTCCTTCGAGTGGAACCCGAAAGGCGCCGGCCGCGCATTCCCATCGGGTAAGCAAATCGGGTTCGTCGCCCAGGAAGTGGAGAAGGTGCTGCCGCAGGTGGTGCATACGGACCAGGACGGCACCAAGTCGGTTGCCTACCAGAACGTTGTCCCGGTGCTGGTGGAGGCGATCAAGGCGCAACAGAAAGAGATCGCCGACCTTCGGCGGCAGGTTGCCGGATTGACCGCCCTGGAGGGCCCGCTGAAGCAGCGGCAGATGGGTGCAGCAGATCACGGAGCGCCGAGAGGTGGTGCTCTCACAAGCGAAAGGAGAGGCTCATGAAATCCCTTGCTTGGCGCGTCCTCGCGTCAGCGCTTCCTGTACTTCTCCCGGCCGGGCTGTCTCAGGCCCAGGCGCCGCGTACCATAGCATTCCAGGGGCGTCTGACCAACGCGGCGGGCGCCGCCCTGCCGGACGGCCCCCAAACCGTGATCTTCCGCCTGTACAACGGCCGGGAGGGAGCGGTCGCTGTTACCAATGAGTTGCAGACCTTCAGCGGCGCCACCGTGACGCTTGCCCATTCGCCCGTGGTTGCCAACAGCGAAACGGTGGTGAAGTCCGACGGCTCGGCCACATACTCTCGTGGAGCCGCCTACACGATCGATAACACCACCGGTGTGATCACGCGGGTCAGTTCCGCGACCATCCCCGACGGTACGCAGGTGAAGGTTGACTATCAATATACGGCCGCGAAGCTCTGGGAAGAGACGAAGGCCGTGCAGGTTCGGGACGGCTTGGTCAGCACCGCCCTGGGGGATGCCACGGCGTTCCCGGCCGCATTGTCATTCGCCCAACCTGTCTACATTGGCGTGCAAGTGGGCGCGGACCCCGAGATGACGCCGAGGACGGCTCTGGCCAACGCGCCGTCCGCCCTCGCCCTGGCGTTGCCCTATGCGGACGTCGCGGACATCCCGCTGCCTGGAGCCGTGGTATCCGTTACGAATCTCGGACAAGGTACGTCCGTATATGCCGGCCAGGCTCCTCCCACTGGCTTCGAGAACTACGGGATCGAGGCCGCCCTCTGGGGTAACTCCCAGTATGCCGGGGTGCTCGGTACAGGTGCGTCTGGCGCCGGGGTGTGGGGCGTCGGCGGCACCGGCCCAGGCGTGTACGGCTTCTCCTCCGCCGCAGGCGGTGGTCACCATGCCGCTGCCATTCAGGGATATAGCAGCGATCAGTCCGGCGTGGGCGTTTTTGCGGGAGACTCTAGCCCTTACGGGATAGCCGGCTTCCAGACGAACTTTCTATTTCCCGCGACCCACATCTGGTGCGCGGAGCGGGACCAGCAGGTGTTCGCCGTTACCGCCGGGGGAGCGGTTTGCGGGCTGAGCTTCAACCAGTGCTCGGATGCACGCTATAAGCGGGAGGTTGGGCCTCTGCGTGACCCGCTCGCATCGGTGCTGGCGCTTCGCGGCGTGTCCTTCGAGTGGAACCCGGCGAGTGCCTCTCGATCATTTCCGGCGGGCAAGCAGATTGGGTTCATCGCGCAGGATGTCGAGAGGGTTCTGCCTGAAGTGGTCACTACGGACCGCGACGGGTACAAGTCGGTGGCGTATCAGAACGTCGTCCCCGTGCTGGTCGAGGGCATGAAGGCCCAGCAGAAGGAGATCGAGATCCTGCGGGTCCGGGCCGCCCGTGTAGACCGCCTGGAGGCGCGGCTGAAGCGGCTGGAGGAAGCAGCTTCAGCCGGTCGGCGACGTCAGGGCAGGGACAACAGCCACGACTGACGGCCAGTCCTTCATAGCCCTCTCCCGACACCCTATTCCAAGCCCGTCAGCCCCATCAGGACCGGCGCCGCTTCCGTGCCCTCGCTGGAAACCCGGACGGAGGCAATTGCCTTTTCGGGGTGCGGGTTGTTCCACGTCCACAGGCGAGCGGCGGCGTCGCGCCCGGTGCCGGTCTTGCCGCGCCACGCGGTGAGGACCTGTGCGCCGCCGCGCAGGTCTTCAAACGCGAAGATGGCCCCACCATAGGCGATAAGCTTTTCCACGGTGGTTCCGTCAGTGTATGTGACCTTAACGCGCGCCACGACCGTGTCCGCCTCGGTGACGTTCGTGGTCGCCCACAGG